>JBJTSM010000282.1:0-11851 GCA_046076685.1 Planctomycetia bacterium
GTTCCGGCCGCAGTTCCGGGAAGCGACTCTCGATCGCCTGTCGCACGTTCGCCTGCACGTCGGCCGGAGATCCCGTGGCGTCGACCACGGCGATGCGATCCGGCCGCCGTTCGGCCTCGGCAAGATACCCGGCCCGCAGCCGCGCGCGGAACGCATCGCCGCGGTTTTCCAGTTTGTCGAGCGGCCTGGCGATGCGGCGGGCCGCCGTCTCCAGGTCGACGTCGAGGAGCAGGACGAGATCGGGCTCGACGCCGCCGGTGGCGACGGCCCCCACCTGCCGGATCGTCTCCGGATCGATGCCGCCGGCGTGCCCCTGGTAGACGACGTTGGCCAGCAGGTAGCGGTCGGAGACCACCCACTCGCCGCGGGCCAGGCTCGGCCGGATCACCTCCGCGACGAGCTGCGCCCGCGCGGCCATGTAGAGCAGCATCTCCGCCGTCGGCGCAAGGTGCAGATCGTGGCGATCGAGCAGGATCGCGCGGACGGCGTCGCCGGTCGGCGTCGCCCCCGGATCGCGGCAGGTGGTCACGCCCTGGCCGCGGCCGCGCAGCCAGGCGACGAGCGGTTCGATCTGCGAGGATTTGCCGGCGCCGTCGATGCCCTCGAGCACGATGAACCGGGGCGATGCAGGGCGCATGGTCGTCGTCATCCGCGGTGCTCCGCGAGCCGTTGGATCGCCAGCGGATCGGACGGATCGAGCGGCGCGATCCGGCGGCAGACATCCTGCGCCATCGTGCGGCGGCCCATGTCGAGCAGGCAATGCACGAGCCCCTTCGCGGCCTCGTAGAAGGGCCGGTTGCCGTCGAGCGCATAGGGCAGCGGCCGGGGATTGCCGGCGGCTTCCAGCGCGCGGAGCGAGAGTTCGTATGCTCTTCCGAAGTGCCCCCGCGCCAGCTTGGGGTCTTCCTCCTCCAGCGCGATCAGCCCCAGATGCACGTGGGCGTCGAGAAAGTCGGGGCACTCCGAGAGCAGCCAGACCAGTTCGTCGCGGGCGATCTCCGTCTCCCCGGCCTCCACCATCGCCTCCACCTCCGCCATGTCGTCGCGGCGGCGGCGGGCGCAGCGGGGATGCACCAGTTCCCAGGCCGGCCCGGCCGGCGATTCGTGCCGCTTGAGAGAGAGCTTTTCGGCCATGGATACCGACGACGGCGGGGACTGGACGGCTCGGTTATGTTGGCGGGCCGACGCTGTTTTGGAACCCAAGAAACACCGGTTTGCAAGGGGCTCGTGTGAAGAAGGCAGGGAAGGACGCGGGCGGTCGCGCGACGGGGCCGTCCGGGGCGACCGATCCGGCCGCAGTGGTGGGCCCGTTGCTCGCCTGGTATGCCCGTGCCCGACGGGATCTGCCCTGGCGGCGGTCGCGGGATCCCTACCGCGTGTGGGTCAGCGAGATCATGCTGCAGCAGACGCAGGTGGAGCGGGTCAAGGAGTTCTTCGCCCGCTTTCTCGACCGGTTTCCCACGGTCACGGCCCTGGCGGCGGCGGCGGAGCACGACGTGCTGCGGTCGTGGGAGGGCCTCGGTTACTACCGCCGGGCCCGTCAGCTGCACGCGGCGGCGCGGGTCGTGGTGGAGGAGCATGGCGGAAAATTTCCACGGACGGCGGCGGCCCTCCGCACGCTGCCGGGGATCGGCCGCTACACCGCCGGCGCGGTCGCCTCGATCGCGTTCGATCGCCGCGAGCCGATCGTGGAGGCCAACTCGCGCCGCGTGATCGCCCGGCTGGCGGGGCACGCGGGGCCGCTCGACGGCCCGCGCGGCGACGAGCCGATCTGGGTGATCGCCGCCGCGCTCGTGCCGGCGCGGCAGCCGGGACGATTCAACCAGGCGCTGATGGATCTGGGGTCGCTTGTCTGCACGCCGGAGCGGCCGCTCTGCCAGTCCTGCCCGCTGGCAGCCTGCTGCGTGGCCCATGCGAGCGGCCGCACGGCGGAGATTCCCGCGAAGGCGGCGCGGCGCAAGGTGGAGGAGATCCGCGAGACGGCCGTCGTGGTGCGGCGGGACGGCCGCGTGCTCGTCGTGCGCCGGCGGGCTGGGGAATGGTGGGAGGGATTGTGGGATTTTCCGCGGGTGGACGGTGCCGCGCGGGCGGCGCGGCGGGGCATCGCCCGATCCACGCTGTTGAGCGGGCTTGACTGCGGCGCGACCGAGCGGCTCGGCACGATCACCCACACGGTCACGCACCACAAGATCACGCTCGACGTGGTGGCTTGCGCGGCGTCGGCTGCCGGCCGGCCGGCGGCGGGGCGACGGTGGGTGAGAGCCGCGGCGCTCACGACGCTCGCGATGACGGCGCCGGGCCGCCGGATCGCCCGCATGCTCGCCGCGGCCGGGCCGCTTGACAGCGGATCCCGTGCGGTCGACGATCCCTGAGTCGGCGGCGTTCGGAACCGTGTCCCAGGAGGTCGGTCATGAGGGTCGTGTCGTTCGTGCGGCGGGCGGTGGCCGGCCTGCTCTGTCTGATCGTGGTCGGCCCGTCCTCCATCGGCAGGGCGGCCGAAGAAACCAAGCCGCTTGAGGTGCTCTACATCACCGGCGGCTGCTGCCACGACTACGAGGCGCAGAAGAAGGTGATCACGCAGGGCCTGGCCGCGCGGGCCCGGATCAACACCACCGTCGTCCACGAGGGGGGCGACAGAACCGACCATAAGGTCTCGATCTACTCGAAGCCCGACTGGTCGAAGGGCTACGACGTCATCTTTCACAATGAATGCTTCTCGGCCGTCAAGGATCCGGAGTTCCTCAAGCTGATCGTCGCCGAGCACGAGAAGGGCACGCCCGCCGTCGTGATGCACTGCGCCATGCACTGCTACCGGGTGGGCGCCGACGACTGGTACAAGTTCGTCGGGATCACGTCGCCCGGCCACGGGGCCCACTATGAATATGCGGTGCACTCGATCGCCGAGCACCCGATCCTCACGGGGCTGCCCAAGACCTGGGAGGTGCCGAAGGAGGAGCTCTATTACTGCGACAAGGTGTGGGACACGGCCAAGCCGCTGGCCGAGGCGATGAGCCGGGAGCGGAATGCCAGGCAGACGGTCATCTGGACCAACCAATACGGCAAGGCCCGCGTCTTCGGCACGACGATCGGCCACTACACCCATACCGTCGAGATGCCGCAGTTCCTCGACCTCGTCACCCGCGGCACGCTCTGGGCCGCCGGCAAGCTCCAGGACGACGGCACGCCCGTCGCGGAGTTGGCGGTTGCTCCCGCGGCGGCCGCGCCGGCGCAGTAGCTCCGGCGGCCGTGTGCGGCACCTACGAGCGGGCCGGGCGTCTGCTATCATGCGGCCGCTTGCGGCAGGATCACATCCCCGAGGAGGACATGCGGCGTGGCACGCGCGGCTCTGGCACTCGAAGACGGCACGGTCTATTTCGGTGACTCGTTCGGCGCCACGGGCACCGTCTCCGGCGAGGTCTGCTTCAACACTTCGATGACGGGGTATCAGGAGATCCTAACCGACCCGAGCTACCGCGGTCAGATCCTCACGATGACCACGCCGCAGATCGGCAACTACGGCGTCAACGAGGCCGACGTCGAGAGCGGCAAGCTGCAGATGGCGGGATTCATCGTCCGCGAGGCCAGCCGCATCGCCAGCAACTTCACGGCGACGGGCACGCTCGGCGCGTATCTCGCCCGGGCCGGCGTCGTGGGGCTGGCGGGCATCGACACGCGGGCGCTCGTCCGCCGGCTGCGGATCCGCGGGGCGATGACGGGCGTGCTCTCGAGCGAGGTGCTCGATCCGGCGCGGCTCGTCGAGATGGCCAAGGCGGCGCCGACGCTCGTGGGCCGCGATCTCGTCCGCGAGGTGATGCCCGAATCGAAGAGCGGCTGGGCCGAGCCGCTCGACGCCTGGGCCCTGCCGCTGCCGCAGCCGCTCGAGGGGGGCGTGTTTCCACCGCCACCGGCCGCGGCGGTGGGCGAGAAGCATGTGGTCGCGCTCGACTACGGCATGAAATGGAACATCGCGCGGCACCTCGCGACCGCCGGCTGCCGCGTGACCGTGCTGCCCGGCCGGGCCACGGCCGCCGAGGTGCTCGCCCTCTCCCCTGACGGCGTGTTTCTCTCCAACGGCCCCGGCGACCCCGAGGTGCTCGGCTACTGCGTGGACACCGTCCGCGATCTCGTCGGCAAGGTGCCGATGTTCGGCATCTGCCTCGGCCACCAACTCCTGTCGCTGGCCTGCGGCGCGAAGACCTTCAAGCTGAAGTTCGGCCATCGCGGGGCCAACCAGCCGGTGATGGATCTCGAGACCGGGAAGGTGGAGATCACCTCGCAGAACCACGGCTTCGCGGTGGACGAGGCGACGCTGCCGCCGGAACTCGTCGTCACCCACCGCAATCTCAACGACGGCACGATCGAGGGGGTGCGGCACACGACGGCCAAGGCCGCGAGCGTGCAGTACCACCCCGAGGCGGCGGCCGGACCGCACGACTCCGCCTACCTCTTCGGCCGGTTCCGCCAGATGATGGCGTGAGCGGTCGGCGCGGTGCCCGGTCGGCTCCGGTGCTCAGACCGCGTGTGACTGGCGGATTTCGGCGGGCGTGCCCACTCGTCGCCGCACCTCACGAGATTCGCTCATGGCGGCGGCTTTTTCGGGGCGGATAGCCGGAAGGTCTGCTCGCCGGCAGCGTGTCGGAAGAACCCGTCGCGATTCCACGTCGGCTGGTCCTGCTCGGGCGGTGAGGGCAGGTCGAACGCGGCTGTCAGGGTGTAGGTGTCGGCGTCGATCCGTTCGTATCGATACCGACGTCCCGTGACCGGATCGGCCGTGTCATGCAGGAACGTCGCCGGGTTTTTCGCGAGCGACTCGATCGAGTCGGGCAGGGCGGCCTCGCGTTCGAAGTAGGTCTCGATGTTCTGTTGGATGGACCGCAGGTCGTCGACACGCCGGGTGTCGAGCCGTAGCAGTCGCTGCCGGAAGGGACTGCCGGCGACGAACAGTGCCGCCAGCATCGACACCAGCGCCGCCGTCGCTCCGATCCGGTGGAGCCAGGCCCGCCATGGTGGCGGCGGAGGGAACGATGCCTTTCCCGGCGATCCCCCGACGGCCTCCTCCCGCTGCACGTCGCTCGAAAACCAGAGATAGATGCCTCCGGCGAGCAGGAGAATGACCAGTGCCTTGAGGAGGAAGCGGGCGGTCAGTTCCCCTGAAAGGAAGCTGATGATCGTGGCGATCAGATCGCCGGCCATGACCAGCGATGTGATCAGTAGCGTGAGATAGGCGAGCGTGCGATAGACCGGAGTCAGCCGCAGGGCGGGATCGCGGCTCGCATCGCGGCCTGTCGTGCGGTGCACCAGCCCCACGATGGGCAGCGAGACGATCAGGGCGGCCGCCGCGGTCCTCAGGATGCTGCTCGACAGACCAAACGGAGCGTCCCCCGGCGCCGGCAGCCAGCGATCGATGAATTGAAACAGGATCGTGCCGGTGGCACATGCCGCCGTGTAGAGCATGGCCATGCCCAGCAGGTGGAGAAACGCGTCGCGTGGCGAACTCGATACCCGCTTCTTCGGTACCGGCACGGGCAGCGGAGTGTCGACGAAGGCGTCGAGCGCGGCTTTCGCCTCGCGCGCTGACCAGCCGCCCGATTCGAGCGACTGGGCGATGTCGGCGCGGGGCAGGCCGCGTTCCAGGCAGGCCTTGACGAAGGCGACGAGCACGTCCGGAGCGGATGCCATGAGGTCTGTCTCGGGAGCAACGGGAAAAAATCGACCGCCACCACTGTGACCATGAACGCGGCGAACGTCCAGCGGGAATCCGGAGAATTGCGGGGGGAAAATGGGTTTTTTGACAAACGCGGCCCGTGTGCCAGAGTTGTGTGAAGCTTCCGGGCGGCATCCCGGCTTCGCCCTCGGAACGCGTGTCCGGGGTCCCCCCAGTCATTGCCAATCTTCTCTTCTCTAGGAGGCTCACCCCATGAGTCGTTCACTGTTCGTCTGCGGCCTTGCCCTCGCCCTCTCCTGCTTCGTCGGCTCGTTGGCCGACGCTGGCTTCGGCCACCATCGTCGCCATGCGGATCCCGGCTGCGCCGCCCCGGCGGAAGTCGGCTGCTCGGCGTTCGAGCCGGCCTGTGCCCTCGAGCCCTCGTGCGGAGCCGAGCCCGACTGCGGCGCCGAGACCTGCTGCCCGACCAACCCCTGCATCAAGTATCGCCACAAGCATGCCCACAAGCACAGGTGTGCGAAGGGCTGCTGCGAGGAGCCGACCTACGAGACGGTCCTGAATCCCACGAGCCCCGAGACCTGCCAGACGGTGGCCGTGCCGGTCTGCCTGCCGGCCTGCTGCCAGGGCTGCCCCTGCGAGACCTCGCGGTGCACGCTGCTGGGCTGTGGCCAGGTGCGGTATGACTACGCCTGCGGCAGCTCGGTGATCGTCCGCTTCCAGAAGCACGGCGACATCCTCGTCACCTACGTCGGGTTTTAGAGCTGAATAGAGCGCCTGCCCCCGGCCGGCGAAGCGGTTTCATAAGACGAGTCCAAAGCCCATTCCCTGGCCGGGAGCCATCTCCCGGCCGGGGTTTTTCGTTTTTTCGCGGGCTGTTTCCGGGGGCCTGTAACGCTTTGCCGGTGGCGGCGTTCTCTCTTCCAGACGGATCGACGGCCGATCCGCTAAGGTCGACCGACCTCAGCAAACCTCCGGGAAGAAAATCATGTCCGCCGGTGGCGAATCCCATGGCTGGGTGATGGAGGCCGTCGACGTCTACGAGCTGCCGCTGCTGCGGTATGCCCGCCGGATTCTCGGCGACGTCGATCTGGCGGCCGACGCGGTGCAGCATGCGTTCGTGAAGCTCTGCGAGGAATCGCAGGAGAGGCTCGAGGGCCGCGTGGCGCCGTGGCTCTTCCGCGTCTGCCGCAACCGCGCCCTCGACCATCTCCGCCAGTCCGGCCGCGAGCGGTCGCTGCTCGGCGAGGGGGACATCGCGGCACCGACCGAGGGGCAGCCCGCCAGCCGTGAGACCGATCCGGCGCTGGCGGTCGAGCGGGCCGATCTCGCCGCCCGCCTCCGCGAACTGCTCAAAGACCTGCCGGCACCGCAACGCGAGACGATCGATCTCTGGTGCGAAGGGCTCACCTACCGGCAGATCGCCGAGGTCACCGGCCGGCAGGAGGGGCATGTCCGCGTGCTGGCCCACCGGGGGCTCACCTCGCTCCGCATGCATCCCCTGATCCGCGACCTTCTGCAGACGGATGGCTCCCCGACCGCCGCGCAGGCACCGACTTCCTGACACACCCACGAGGCAGGCCATGAACACCGAGAACACCGAGAACACCGAACACGACGACGACTTCCAGTTTGCCGCAGCCAACGTCACCGCCCATGCCCTCGAGCAGCTGGAGGGCGACGAGCGTGCCGCCGTCGAGCGGCGGCTCGCCGATCCCGCAGCACGCGAGGAGCGGCTCGTGGTCAAGGAGACCGGCCAGGTCGCCGCTGCGCTGCGGGCCGTACGAGCGGACGACGGGGTGGTGCGTTCGCCGGCGCTGCGGCGGGCGGTGATCGCTTCGCTCGCGGCCCAGGGTGAAGCGCCCGAGCGAAGGGATCGGGCGGCGGATGGCGTCGTCACCCCGCAGCCGCGCCGCGGCAGTGGCTGGATGAACCGGCGGTTCGCGATCGCCGGCGCGCTCGCGGCGTCGCTGCTTGTGCTCTTGACCCTGGCCGTCACGCGGCCGATCGAGCTTGCGCCGCGGGCCCGCGAGGTCGCGCAGCGGATGCCCGACCGCGGACCCGGCCCCGGAGCGGTAGACGCGACAGCCCGCCCGGCGGAAGCCACCAGCGAACTGGGCGAGCAGGCAAAGGCGGCGGACAAACTGGCCGTCGAGCGGTCCGTCGAGAAGGAGGCGGCGGCCGTCGCCGGGAATGCGATGCCCGTGCCCGCTGCGGCAGAGCCGTCTGCGCGGCCGGCCGGCCAAGTCCTCGCGCCAAGGGAGCAGAAGACGAGGGCGCTCGAGAGTCTCCGGGCCGCGAGAGAGCCGGCTGCCGGGGCGCCGCCAGCACCAAGCATGGCATCGTCAGCACGACGCATGGTGCAGGCGGCACCGAAGGACGCTCGGCCGCGCACGATGCCTTCGCCCGGGGCGATCGCCATGAAAAGTGCCACTGATCGCGATGCCAACGGTGTCGCCGATGAGCGCCGCTTCACGGCCGACGAGCTGCAGGGCTCGGCGAATCGCAGGGACACGCAGTCGGGCGAACGCTACGACCGCTTCTCCGAGAACCGGCCGTGCGCGCCGGCGGAGACGCCGCTCTCCACCTTCTCGATCGACGTCGACACGGCGTCCTACGCCAACGTCCGCCGGTTCCTCACCTCCGGGCGGCTGCCCCCTCCCGATGCGGTGCGGATCGAGGAACTCGTCAACTATTTCTCCTACGACTATCCGCCGCCCGCCGGCGATCGGCCGTTCTCGGTGACGCTCGAGGCGGCGGAATGTCCGTGGCGGTCGGACCGGCGGCTGGTCCGCATCGGCCTGCAGGGTCGCGACATCGACCGCCGCGAACGGCCGGCGGGCAACCTCGTGTTTCTCGTCGACGTGTCGGGTTCGATGGGGGCCGCCGACAAGCTGCCGCTCGTGAAGCAGGGGCTGGCGATGCTGGTGGAGGAACTCACGGAAGGCGACTCGGTGGCGATCGTCACCTACGCGGGCGACGCGGGGCTCAAGCTGCCGGCCACGAGCGGCGACCAGAAGGCGAAGATCCTCGCGGCGATCGACTCGCTGTCGTCGGGCGGAGCCACGCACGGCAGCGCCGGCATCAACCTGGCCTATGAACAGGCGGCGGAGCGGTTCATCCGCGGCGGAGTGAACCGCGTGATCCTCGCCACCGACGGCGACCTGAACGTGGGCGTGACCAGCGACGAGGCGCTCGTGGACTTGATCAAGCAGCGGGCGGCCGGCGGCACGTTCCTGACGGTGCTCGGCTTCGGGCAGGGCAACCTGCAGGACGCGAAGATGGAAAAGCTCGCCGACAACGGCAACGGCGTCTATGCCTACATCGACGGCGTCCGCGAGGCGCGGAAGGTGCTCGTGGAGCAGCTCACCGGCAGCACGATCACGATCGCCAAGGACGTGAAGATCCAGGTGGAGTTCAATCCCGCGCAGGTGGCCTCCTACCGCCTGATCGGCTACGAGAATCGGATCATGGCGGCCCGGGATTTCCGCGACGACAGGAAGGACGCCGGCGAGATCGGCGCGGGGCACAGCGTGACGGCGCTCTACGAACTCGAGCTCGTGGGCGACGCCGGCCGGGGCCCGACGGCGGACGAGCCGCTCAAGTATCAGCCGGCGCAGGCCAGGCCGGCTCCCGAGCCGCGGGTCGTGGATGGCGAAGCGAGCCGTGAGCTGCTCACCGTGAAGCTGCGGTGGAAGAAGCCCGATGGCGACGAGAGCACGCTCGAGGAGACGGTGCTCGGCGAACGGGGCGGGGCCTTCGAACAGGCCTCCGGCGACCTACGGTTCGCCGCGGCTGTGGCGGCCTTCGGGATGATTCTTCGCGACAGCGGCTACAAGGGTGAGGCCACGCTGCCGCTCGTGGCGCGGATCGCGGGCGGCAGCCTGGGCCGAGACGCGGGCGGTTATCGCGCCGAGTTCCTCGACCTCGTGCGGAAGGCGGAAGCCCTCCGCGGCGGCCGATAGGGGGCGACGGTCTGCCAGGATGGCAGAGTTTTCGCGAGACTGCGTCGCATGGATGCGACGCCCGCACCAGCGACCTGCGGTCGCCAAGCGACGGTCGGCCCGGATGGCCGAGCCGTCGCGTATAGTCAGTGCACGCCCTGCCCTGCCAGCCAGCGTTCGGCGTCGAGGGCCGACATGCAGCCGGTGCCCGCGGCGGAGATCGCCTGGCGGTAGTAATCGTCGGCCACGTCGCCGGCGGCGAACACCCCCTCCACGCTCGTGTCGGTGCGGAAGTGCTTCTTCCACACGATGTATTTCTTGGGCGTGAGTTCGAGCTGGCCGTCGAGGAACGCGGTGTTGGGCGTGTGGCCGATCGCGAGGAAGAGGCCCGCCGCCTCGAGCGTCGTCTCCTTGCCCGGCTCCACCGTGCTCGTGAGCCGCACGCCGGTCACGCCGTTCTTGTCGTCGCCGAGCACCTCGGAGAGGCCGGTATTGAAGTGGATCTGGATCTTCGGATCGTCGTGGGCCCGCTGGGCCATGATCTTCGAGGCGCGGAGCACGTCGCGGCGGTGGACGAGGTGCACCTTGCTGGCGAACTTGCCCAAGTAGGTGGCCTCTTCGACGGCCGAGTCGCCGCCCCCCACCACCACGATCGGCTTGTTGCGAAACCGCGGCAGGGCGCCGTCGCAGACGGCACAGGCGCTCACGCCGCGGTTCTTGAACTTCTCCTCGCTCGGCAGGCCGAGCCAGTTGGCGCTGGCGCCCGTGGCGACGATCACGCACTGCGCTTCCACGACGCCGCCCTCGGAGGGGTGGAGCGTGAAGGGGCGCTTCGAGAAATCGACCTTGAGGATGTCGTCGGTGACGATCCGCGTGCCCATGTTGACGGCCTGCTGCCGCATGAGTTCCATCAGCTCGGGGCCGGTCACGCCCTCGCCGGCGTGGGGGGCCATCATCTGCCGGCGCTCGGCCGGCAGGGCGGAATCGAGGAAGGCCCCCAGGTTGCCGTGCGGGAAGCCGGCGTAGTTTTCCACCTCGCTCGTGAGGGCGAGCTGGCCGAGCGGCAGCGTGCCCGCCATCCGGTTCTTTTCGGTGATGGCGCCCTCGAAGACCAGCGGCTTGAGCTGGGCGCGGGCGGCGTAGGTGGCGGCCGACCAGCCGGCCGGGCCGCTGCCGATGATGACGAGGGTTTCCCGAATCGTGTTGCCTGTGGTGGCGGCCATCGTGGCTCCCGTGAACGTCAAAAGGGATGCAAGTTGCCCCAATTTGGTGGCTGCCACCTTTTTTGGGCAAGATGGGAGGATGGAACGGCGGGTTCCCGCCATCTTTGCCTTCACGGAAGTCTGTCATGAGCCTGCTTGTCGTCCTTGTGCCGAGCGCCCTGGTGCTGGCGATCGCCTACCGCGTCTACGGCAGCCTGCTGGCCCGCCTCTTCGAGCTCGATGCCGACGCCGCCACGCCGGCCGTCACGCTCCGCGACGACGTCGACTACGAGCCGATCCCGCCGCAGCTCCTGCTCGGCCAGCATTTTTCGGCGATCGCGGCGGCGGGGCCGATCGTGGGGCCGATCCTCGCGGGCGTGGCCTTCGGCTGGGCGCCAGCGCTCGCGTGGATCCTCGTCGGCAGCATCTTCATCGGCGGGGTGCACGACTTCGCGGCGCTCGTCGCCTCGGTGCGGCACAAGGCCCGGTCGATCGCCGAGGTGGTCCGCGACCACATGAGTCGCCGCAGCTACCTGCTCTTCCTGGCGTTCGTCTGGATCGCGCTGGTCTACATCATCGTGGCGTTCACCGACATCACGGCGTCGAGCTTCGTCGGCCGGCAGGTGCTCGAGAACGGCGAGACGGTGTCGGGGGGCGGGATCGCCACGTCGAGCCTGCTCTATCTCGTGCTGCCGCTCGTGATGGGCCTCTGCATGCGGTATGCGAAGATGCCGCTCTGGCTGGCGACCCTGATCTTCCTGCCGCTCGTGGGCCTCGCGATCTGGATCGGCCAGTTCATTCCGTTCGACCTGGGGCAGGTGCTCGGCACCTCCGACGCCACCGCGCAGAAGATCTGGGGCGCGCTCTTGCTGGCCTACTGCCTCGTGGCGGCGATGGTGCCGATGTGGCTATTGCTCCAGCCCCGCGGCCACCTGGGGGGCTGCTTTCTCTACGTGGCGCTCGCGGGGGCGGCGATCGGGCTGGTCGCCAGCGACCGGCTCGTGGCGGGGGATTCGGCGATCCGCTATCCGGCGTTCACGAGC
>JBJTSM010000283.1:0-3171 GCA_046076685.1 Planctomycetia bacterium
CGGAGCGGCGGGTAGCTCCCGTTCGACTGCGGCAGCGTGGCCGATCCGGCGCCCGAGGTCGAGCGGACCTTCCGCACGCCGTTCGTCCGGCCGAACTGCCCCTCGACGCTGAAGAGCGAACTGTCGTCGATCGCCGCCGAGAAGACGTCGGCACGGCTGCCGGCGTAGGCCGCGAAGGCCGCCTCCCGGGTCTTCGACAGCCCGGAAAAAGTCTCCACCCGCGAGCCGCCGCTCGAGCCCGCCGAGACGAGGATCTTGTCGGCGTTGCCCGGCACGCTCGACGGCAGGCGGGCCACCGAGGCGCCGCGGTTGAAGCCCCGCCCGAAGGGATTGAACGAGTTGAGCAGGGCCGGCCTGGCAGGCTGGCCGTTGGAGACGTTCACCGTGGTCCGGATGCCGGGCCCGCTGCCGACGACGAGTTCGGTGATGCCGTCGGGCGCCGCGGAGGTGAGCGTGCGGCCGTCGAACGTGCCGATGTCGGCCGTGTCGATGAACACGCCGCCGCGGTAGCCCGCCCCGAAGGGCTGCAACTGGCGGATCGGCGTGCCCGCCACGGGCGTCGCGCTGCCCGGCGTCACGTCGAACACACGCACCGTGCCGCCCCGGCTCTGCCCGGCCACGATCTGGATCGCGCCGGCCGCCGTGATCGGGCCGGCGGCGATCTCGATGCCGCCCGAGTAGCCGCGGCCGAACGGGAAGAAGTTGTACTGCGGCAACGGTGCGCCGGTGTCGGTGAAGACGCGGACCTCGCCCGGCCGGCCCGGCCCGGGGGCGGTGAGGATCTCCGGAATGCCGTCGCCCGTCACGTCGGCGCCGTAGACGCGGACGCCGCCGCGGAACTGCGGCTCATAGGCGAAGAAAGGGATGATGCGATCGCCGCCCGTGTCGGGGTCGATCACGCGGACGAACGGCCCGGTGACGCAGCCGATGTCGGTGCCCACGATCACGCCGTTCGGCGGCACGACGATCTCCGCCTGGTCGGTGTTGTTCGACGGATCGGGATCGTATTCCTTCGCCGACACCGTCGCCGTGTTGGTCACGGTGCCGCCTGTGGCCCGGGTGACCTTCGCCGTGATGACGAGGCTCGGTGTGCCGCCCGTCGCCACCGTGCCGACGGTCCAGATGCCGGTGCCGGCGTCGTAGGCCCCCTGCCCGGCGGCCGACACGAACGTGAGGCCCGTCGGCAGGCTGTCCTGCACGACGACGTCGGTCGCCGTGTCGGTGCCGAGATTGTTGATGGTGAGCGTGTACTGAATCGTCTCGCCGATCGACGGCTCCCGCTTGTCGACGGTCTTGAAGATCTGCAGATCGGCCTGCTTCGGCACCACCGTGGAGGTGCCGGTGTTGTTGTCGGGATCGGGATCGGGGGTGGTGCTCGTGGCGGTGGCGGTGTTTTGCTGCGGCGAGACGGGCCCGGAGGATGGCTTGAGCACCCGGGCGACGAGCGTGAGCGTCGGTGCCGCGGCCGAGGCCACGGCCCCCACATCCCAGACGCCGCCGGTGAACGTGCCCGCGCTCGGCGTCGCGGCCACGAGTGCGAGACCGCCCGGCAGCGACTCGTTCACGACGACACCCTGGGCCGTGCTCGGGCCGAGGTTCTCGACCGTGATCGTGAACGTCACCAGGTCGCCCACGTTCGGCGTCGGGTCGTCGACCGTCTTCGAGACGACCAGGTCCGCCTGCTGCGGGTCGGTCGGCGTCTTGGCGGTGTTGTTGCGGTCGTTCGGATCCCAGACGTCGCTGTGCGTGATCGCGACGGTGTTGAACGCCACGCTCGACGTCGTCGCCCGCACGACGATCGCGAGTTCGAGCGTCTGGCCCGGGGCGATCGTCGGCACGCTCCACACGCCGCCCGTCGCCGTCCCCGTAAACCGTGTGCCGGCCGCCGGCGTGGCGGAGATGAAGGCGACGTTCGCCGGCAGGGCGTCGGTGACCTCGACGTTCGTGGCCGCCGCGGTGCCGAGGTTGAAGAGCCGCACGGTGTAGGTGACCGTGTCGCCCACGTTCGGCCGCACGTTGCTCGTGATCTTCTTCACGCCGAGGTCGGCGGAGAGCGGGGTCTCCGTGACGGAGCCCGTGTTGTTGCCCGGGTCTGGATCGTATTCGTCGGCCTTCGTCACCGCGGCGACGTTCGTCTGCGGTCCCGGGACCGTGTTCACCGCCGGGGCGAGCACGCGGGCGAGGATCGTGAGCGTCCGGGAGGCACCGGCGGCGACCGTGCCGACCGTCCAGACGCCCGTGCCGGCGGCATAGGCGCCCTGGCTCGGCGTGGCGGAGAGAAACTGCAGGCCCGCCGCCGGGAAGGCGTCGGTGACCTCGACGTTGTTCGCCGCGTCGGGGCCGGCGTTCGAGAGCGTGACCGTGAAGGTGATCGTGTCACCCACGTTCGGCGTGGCGTTGCTCACCGTCTTCACGACGGCCAGATCGGCCGCGCGGGTGGTCACGGTCGCATCGTCACGGTTGTTCGCCGTGTTCGGATCGAACTGGTCGGCATGTGCGACGGCCGCCACGTTCGTGAACGCCCCGGGGCCGGCCACGGCGGCGACGATCGTGAGCAGCTTCGAGGCGTTCACGGCGAGCGAGTTCACCGTCCACACGCCGCTCGCCGGCGCGTAGCTCGTGCCCGCCTGCGGGCTCGCCGAGACGAACGTGAGCCCTGCCGGCAGCAGGTCCTGGACCGACACACCCGTCGCCGGATCGGCGCCGTGGTTGGTGACCTTCACCGTGAACGTCACCTGGCCGCCGACGTTGGGCTGGGGATTGTCCACCGTCTTCTCGACGGCCAGATCGGCGAATTGCGGCGTCTCGACGACGCTGTCGCTGTCGTTCGTGGGATCGGGGTCGTATTGGTCGGTCGTCAGCACGCTCGCGGTGTTGGTCCGCGGCTGCGGGCTGCCCGAGACGGGCGGGAGGACGGTCGCCCGGATCGTGAGCGTGCGGGCGAAGAGCGTGTCGACCGTGCCGACGTCCCAGATGCCGCTGCTGGCGTCGTAACTGCCCTGGCTCGGGATCGCGGAGACGAACTGCAGGCCCGCCGGAATCTTGTCGAGGATCGTCACGCCCGTGGCCGTGTCCTGTCCCTTGTTCGAGAGCGTGACGGTGTAGGTGATGACGTCGCCCACGTTCGGCCGGGCGTCGCTCACGACCTTGTCCACGGCGAGGTCGGCGTAC
>JBJTSM010000284.1:0-2140 GCA_046076685.1 Planctomycetia bacterium
GCGCCGAGCACGGGCACGGTGAACCGCCGCCAGCCGGCGAAGTCGAGCGTACAGACCCTCGCTTCGGAGAAGTTGGCGTTCCGCTGCCAGGCGGGCAGCGAAAAATTGATGTGGTCCTCGAACGACACGAACAGTTCGTCCGGCGTCTCGTTCCCCTTCACCCAGACACCGAGCGCCGTCGGCTTGCCCGGCAGCGTCTGCCGCGACCAGACGTGGGCCGGCTTGCCGCCGTCGTAGCCGATGCGGAGCGATTGCCGGCCGGCATGTTTCTCGGCGGGGTCGTAGCCGATCCGCGGGTAGTCCCGCTGCTGGAGATCCTGGAGATGGCCGGAGTAGTAGAACTGCAGCGAGCGGTAGCCCTGCGGCTGGCCGTCGGCGGTGAACCAGTCGGCCCGACTGCCCCGCTCGAAACTGCTCAGCGGAATCTCCGCACACGCCTGCGCAAATCGCTCCTGCGTTTGGAACGAGAGGCCGTGCACCTCGCTGTCGATCTCGATCTCGGCCAGGTAGGGGCCCACGCTCGCCGCGGTGTCGGGCGTGACGGAAATCCGCTGCACGCCGCGTTCGGCCGCGGGCGGCAGGCGGAGGTCGCGCTGGAAAGCGACGGCATCGTCTCCGTCGCGGACGGTCAGGGAGACGGGAATGTCGCGGGGCTGTGCCGATCGGTCGCCCGGCAGCGAGACGAGAAACGCGTCGCTCCGATCGGGCCAGACGCCCTCGCCCACGATCGCATACCACGGCACGCTCGCCGCCTCGCCGACGATCGTCGCCCGCGCGACATAGTCGAGCCCCACCGCGGCGTCGCGGAGCGTGAGCTCCAGCCGGTGGGTTTTTTTCAGCTCTTTGATCGCATCGAGCGGCAGCGCGGCCCGCCACGAGCCATCGACGCGGGCGAGCTTCGCCTCGCCTGCGGCGAGCGGCTTGTCCTGCGGATCGAGCACCGACCAGGCCACGGCGGGCGGCGCGGGCAACTCCGCCGGCAGGTCGCGAACCAGCAGCGTGGCCTGCGGCTTTCCCTCCACCCATGCGACAGAAAGATCGACGCGATCGGTGGTGGCGGTCGCGAGCAGGCAGACCGCAAGCAGCATCTGGGCAATCATGGCTTGGCCTCCCCAACAGGCTTCTCGGCAGGCTTCTCGGCGGGCACGAGCACGGTGTAGGAGCCTCCGAGCAGGTGCCAGGCGAAGTTGATCTGGAACGCCTGATGCCCCTTGTCGCCCGGCCGCTCGATCAACACGAGCCGTCCACGGTAGTAGCTCAGCGGCACCACGGGGTCGTTGGGCAGCACGAACGGCGTTGCCGGCTTGCCGTTGACCGCGGCCAGCGGCGGCCAGGGGCTCGATTCGCCGGTGTCGAGCCGGGCGAGCATGGGCGCGCCGCCGTTGAAGAAGAGCAGGCCGCTCTCCGTGAGCAGCGGCTCGTATTCAAACCGGCTCGCGACCCGCTGCTTCCAGAGGATGTTGCCCGTGGCCCGGTCGAGGGCCGCGAGCGTGCCGCCCCGGCAGCCGAACACCACCAGCTCCGGCCCGACGACAGGGCAGCGGGCGAATTCGTCGTCGAGCGGAGTCGCCCATCGCGGCCGGCCGGTGGCGAGGTCGACAGCCTGCGCAAGCCCCTGCTGGTCCGCCAGGTAGATCGTGCCCTGATCGACCGCGGGGGTCGAGTCGGTCGCCACGGCGATCGGCAGTTGCCAGAGCGTCTTGAACGTCGCCACGTCGACGGCGTTCAGCCGGCCGTCGTCGGTGATGAACACGAGCGTGCGGCCGTCGGTCGCCAGCGAACCGAGCACGAGGCCGCCGATCGGGGCCTCCTTCATCACCTGGCCGCTGGCCAGGTCGAGCTGGAAGAGCTTGCCCTGGTCATTGGCCACGTAGACGTCTTCCCCGATGCAGACCGGGCAGCCGAAGAGCCGTATGCCGAGCAACGCCGCCCACAGTTCCGTGCCCGTGTCGGGATTGAGACAGTAGAGCTTGCCGTCGTTGCCGGCCCGCAGGATCAGGCCCGAGTAGAGCGTGGCGTAGGGCGTGTAGCCCAGGCCGCCCGCGCGGCCCCAGGCGAGATCCTTGAGCGGCTCGGCGAGTGAGTGCGCGGTGTTCTGGCCGAACGTGCGACCCAGATACATCCGGCCCTCCGCGAGGAG
>JBJTSM010000285.1:0-5215 GCA_046076685.1 Planctomycetia bacterium
GACAAGGCGTTCGTGGGCACGAGCGACGGCACGCTGGCCAAGCCCTTCACGACGATCGCCGCCGCCCTTGCCAACGTGAATGCCGCGAATGCCGTAATCTCGGGCAGCAAGACGATCATCCGCATCGTCGGCAACGATCAGAACACGCCCTACCAGATCGGCACCACGCTCGGCGGCAGCCCGCTTGCCGACGGCGTCACCTTCAACGTGCCGAAGGGCGTGACGGTGATGATCGATGCCGGTGCCGTCTTCAAGCTCCGCGCCGCGAACATCGACGTCGGCAGCGGCTCGGCGCTCGTGGATCGCTCCGGTGCGGTGATCCAGGTGCTCGGCACACCCGACCAGACCGTCGTCTTCACGTCGTACCACGACGACACGATCGGCGGGAATTCCGACGGTGTCGGGCCGCCGGGCTTCGACGGCACGCAGGGCAAGGGCAATGCCGGCCAGTGGGGCGGCATCGTCCTGCGGCAGGATTCCGACGAGGCGTCGAAAAAAGCCTTCGTCAACTCGATCTCCCAGGCCACGCTCTCCTTCGGCGGCGGCCAGGTTCGGGTCGATTCCCAGCTGGATTCATTCGCGCCGATCACGCTGCAGTCGACCCAGCCGTCGCTTTTGTTCAACTCCATCCGCAAGAGCGCCGGCGCGGGCATCTCCGCGAATCCCGACAGCTTCGAGGAGTCGAACGGCCGCGTCGGTCCCGAGCTGCGCGGCAACCGTCTGCTCGACAACTCGATCAACGGGCTGTTCATCAAGGTTCGCACCGACCTGGGCAGCGCGCCTGAGAAGCTCGACGTGCCCGCGCGGCTACGGAGCACCGACATCGTCTACGTCCTCCAGGACAACCTCGTCATCGACGGCGGCGTCGGCGGCTATCTCCGCACCGGCGGCGTCGACACGGCCCGCAAGAGCGGCCGGCTCGCGATCGATCCCGGGGTGGTGGTGAAGCTGCGGGGGGGTCGCATCGAGCTCGAGCGGGGCACGGCCCAGCTGATCGCGGAGGGGACCGCCTGCCAGGCCGTGATTTTCACGAGCCTCGGCGACAATCGCTTTGGCGCTGGCGGCACCTTCGACACGAACGGCAACCTGCCCGACGTGCGGGCCGCCGGCGACTGGGGCGGGATCGTGATCAATGCGGGCGGCAAGGCGAGCATCGACCATGCCTATCTGGGGTACGGCGGCGGACAGACCCCGATCGAGGGCAGCTTCGACAACTTCAACGTGATCGAGGTGCACCAGGGCGACCTGCGGCTGGCCCACAGTCGGATCGAAAACAACGCGGCCGGAACGGCGACGAGTGGCCGCAACGCCCGCGGCGGCAACGCGGCCGCCACCGTGTTTGTCCGCGGCGCGCAGCCGGTGATCCTCGGGAACGACTTCCGCGACAACCGTGGCGCGGTCGTCAGCATCAACGCCAATTCGCTTACCGACGCGGAGACGCCCGACCCGGGCCGCTCGAGCGGCCCGATCGATCGCGATGTCCGTTTCGACGACAACCGCGGGCCGCTCGTCCGCGACAATCGGATCTCCTACACGATCGACGCGACCGCCGGGCGGCCGGCCGGCGGGGCCACCGGCGGCATGGAGGTGCGGGGTGAGGAACTCGTCATCGAAAGCGTCTGGGACGATGTCGACATCGTCCACGTGCTCAAGTCGGAGATCATCGTCCAAAACCTGCATACCTACACCGGCGTGCGCCTCCTGAGCCAGGTGAACGCGAGCCTGGTGGTGAAGCTGCTCGGCGACAACGCCGGCTTCACGGCGGGTGGGTACGGTCTCGACATCGACGACCGCATCGGTGGCACGGTGCAGGTGGTGGGGCAGCCGGGCTACCCGGTCGTGCTCACGTCGCTCAAGGACGACGCGGTCGGTGCCAGCCTCGATCCGCTCGGGCGGCTCGTGAAAGACACGAACAACGACATCTCGGCGTCGACGCCCGCGCCAGGCGACTGGCGGAGCCTCCGGTTCCTGCCGATGTCGAACGACCGCAACGTCGCGATCGTGAAGGAGGTGGAAAAACCGGCGACCCAGGGGATCGACGCCAACGCGAGTCCCGACACGGCCCAGGGGCTCGGCGTGCTTGCCCCGAACTTCGCCACGGGCACGAACACGTTCGATTCAGCCCAGGAAAAGAGCGGTGACGACGTCCGCCGGCTCGGGTTCGAGGTGCACGGCCACATCGCCACCGACGACCCCACCGACGTGGATGTCTACTCCTTCACGGGCTACGCCGGCTCTGAGGTCTGGATCGACATCGACAAGACGAGCCCGGCTCTCGACACGATCGTCGAACTGCTCGACGCCGCGGGCAACGTGCGGGCCCGGTCCGTCGATTCGCAGGTCGAGGGGGGGATCGGAAGCGAGGGGGTCACCGGCACCGCCACGGCCAACCCGCTCGTCTACACGTTCCAGCTCTCGCAGCCCGGCGTCCGCCGGGAGAGCCTGCTGGGCGCGAGTTTCGACCAGCGGCTGTCGATCGACGCTGCCGGGAACGTGGTCCTCACGAATGTGGGCCGATTCGACTTTCCGCCACGGCTTGCCACTTCGGGCACGTTCAATCCGGCGACGGGCCTCCTGACGCTCACCTACGATAAGGCGCAGGCGACGGCCCCCGTTTTCGCTTTCCAGTATGCCTACACTTCGGCGGTGTTCGGCGGGGGCACGAAGGGACTTGCCCAGCCGTTGGCACGCGATGCCGTGCGGGCCGGCGATCACTACTCGATCAATCCGAAGGACGCCGGCATGCGGGTCGTGCTGCCGGGGAACGGCCAGCCAAACGGCACGCCGATCCAGTATTTCATCCGGGTGCGGAGCCAGCCCCGCTACGAGCCCACCGCCACCGCTGCCGACAACGGCAACGTGGCGGCGACCAGCAAGGCCGCCTACGAGAGCGATCTTGCCGATCCGACGAAGCTGAAGACCGGGGCCACGAGCGGGGCCTACGAGCTCCGCGTGCGGCTGCGGCAGCTCGACGAGAAGCCGGGGTCGACGGTGCGCTATGCCGACATCCGCTTTCCGACGATCGGCATCGACGTGCAGGGCCTGCCCCACAACACGCCGCTCGTCGGCGAGACCGGGGAAAATGCGGGCGGCACGAACGAGACGTTCGCCTCGGCCCAATACGTGGGCAACCTCCTGCAGACCGACCGCAACACGATCAGCATCGCCGGCAAGATCTCGAGCGCCGGCGACGTCGACTGGTACACCTTCGCGCTCAACTACGAGCAGATCCAGTCGATCGGCGGCGTGAATGGCGGCCAGAAAACCTGGGCGACGGTCTTCGATCTCGACTACGGCGACGGTATCCGCGGCGACCTCACGATCTCGGTCTACGACTCGAGCGGCCGACTGCTCTACGTGGGCCGCGATTCCAACGTCGCGGCCGACCGCTCCGGTGCGGGCCAGGGGCTCGACACCGACGATCTCTCCCGCGGCTCGTTCGGCACCCGCGATCCGTTCATCGGCTCCGTGCAGATGCCGGCCGGCAATCCGACCGGCTCGGGCGACATCGAGTCGGGCACCGAAGCCGTGCCGCCCGACCCCTCGAAGCAACTTCGATTCTACGTCGCCGTTTCCAGCAACGGCCAGCTGCCGGCGCCGCTGAGCGCATCCTTCGACGGCGGCACTGCGAATGCACTCGTGCGGCTCGAACCGATCAACTCGGTCACCCGCGTGGTGGAAGACCACATCGGCTTCACGGGCTACACGTCGGGGCCGGCCGCGACCGGTGGGGGGGTCATAGTCCTCCCTTCGACCACCACGCCGCTATTCGATCTCACGAAGCTCTCCGCTCACGTGACGCCGTTCACGCTCTCGGACGTCACGCTCTTCGTCTCGCAGAAGACTCCACAAGGAGACTCGATCGTCACGGTCGATGCGATGCGGGGCGGGACCGAGACCGGCCTCAGCGGCAGTGCCGACGACCTGTTCATGCGGCCCGACGGCAAACTCTACAGCTACCGCGGGGTGCCGGGCGGCGTGAACACGGCCGGTGTGCTGAGCCTCGTGAATACCGGCGATGGCAGCCTGACGGTCGTGGGCAACGACTCGATCCCCGATGCCTCGGCGACGAAGCAGACCGACACGAATCTCGCAGGGACGGGAACCGGTGCCACCAGCACCTTCACCCTCACGAAGGCCGTGGCCGCCAATCGGTCGAGCCTCACCGGTCAGATGAGCTACTCCGGTTTCGTCGGTCCCAATCCGGCCACGGGCACCTGGTCTTTCTCGAGCGATGCCGCGGGCAACCTCAGCTTCAACGCGGTGAGCTATCCCGGCGCCCCTTTCCCGGCACCGGTGGCGGGAGTCGTCAGTGGGCCGAGCCAGATCACGGTCACCTGGTCCGCGCCCGTCGTGAGCACGAGCGCCGTCATCACCACCGTCACCTACGCGATCACCGCCGTGCCGGGAGAGTTGACGACCGACGAAGTCGATGCCATGGCCTGGAACTGGTCGGTCAGGAACGCCACCCAGAGCGATCTCTTCTATTCGGTTCGCGAGGGGTCGCGGTCGCGGCTGTACCGGGCCAATCCGGCGAGCGGCAGCGCTGCTCGCGTGGATGGCCAGCCGTGGGGCTTCCGCGGACCGATCCAGGACGCCGGCAACAACCTCGGCATCGTCACGGGCATGGCATTCGTGAGCGGCACGCTCTACGGTGTCGATACGCGGGGCTACTTCTTCACGATCGATACCGGCAGCGGTCTGGCCACGCGCATCGATCTCGACCCGACCACGCCGCTCGTGGTCGATCCCCTTCGCGACAATTTCGGATTCGCCGTCCGTTTCGCCGGGCTCGCCCTCGGGCCGCAAAACCTCTACGACGGCGATCTGGCCAACATCCTCTTCGCCATCGACACGTCCGGCACCCTGCGGGCGTTCGACACGGATGGCGTGCTGCAGCAACTCTTCGACTCCGACGGCGACGGCAAGGCCGATGCCACGAGCATCAATACCGGGGCGACAGGCGCCACGGGCCTCGCCTTCTCGCCGCTCGACATCAACCTCTGGCATCCGACGGGTTCCCGCGGCACCGACCAGGGCCACGGGATCAACAAGACCCTCGGCACGCCGGCTGCACCCCTGGGAGACCACACCCGCGACGGTGCGGCGAAGCGCGGTGGAGAGACCCCTGACGGCGGGACGCCGGAATCCGAGGGTGGTCAGAGCATGTACTTCGGCTTCGATGGGGGCGGGTACGGCGTCGTCGGCGAAGACT
>JBJTSM010000286.1:0-4444 GCA_046076685.1 Planctomycetia bacterium
CGCCGCGATCTCCGCGTCGATGCCCATCAGGATCCGATCGGCATACTCGAGCACCGTCACCTTCGAGCCGAGCCGCCGCCACACGCTGCCGAGCTCCAGCCCGATGTAGCCGCCGCCGATCACGACGAGGTGCCCGGGCACGCTGTCGAACGCCAACGCCTCGGTGCTCGTTCCCACCAGCCGGCCGTCCACCTCGACACCGGGCAGCACCACGCTCTTGCTGCCCACCGCCAGGATGATCTTCCCGGCTTCGAGGACCGTCTTCGCGCCGTCGGCCCCGGTCACCTCCACGCGGCCCGGTCCGGCCAGCCGGCCGGTGCCGCGGTACCGCACGATCTTGTTCTTCGCGAGGAGCGCCTCGATCCCCTTGGCGAGCGTGCCGACGACCTCGTCCTTCCGCTTCATGAGCGCGGGCAGATCGAGTGCGACGCCCGACACGCGGACGCCATGCACCGCCAACTCTTGCCCGGCCTCCTCGTACTTGTGGCTCGATTCGAGGAGCGCCTTCGATGGGATACAGCCCACCCGCAGGCAGGTGCCCCCGAGCTTCTCCTCCTTCTCGATGACGGCCGCCTTCATTCCGAGCTGCGCGGCCCTGATCGCCGCGACATAGCCGCCCGGACCGCCGCCAATCACCACGAGATCATGCTGTGCCATGTGCTTCCAATTCCTAGACCTCGGGTTCCTAGACCTCGAGCATCAGCCGGCTCGGATCCTCGATCGTGTCCTTGATCCGCTTGAGGAACGTCACCGCCTCGCGGCCGTCGACCAGCCGATGGTCGTAGGTGAGCGCCAGATACATCATCGGCCGGATCACCACCTGGCCGTTCACCGCCATCGGCCGATCCTGGATGGCGTGGAGGCCGAGGATGCCGCTCTGTGGCGGGTTGATGATCGGCGTGCTCAGCATCGAGCCGTAGACCCCGCCGTTGGAGATCGTGAAAGTGCCTCCCTGGAGTTCGTCCAGCTTGAGCTTGTTGTCCGCGGCGCGGCGGGCGAAGTCGCCGATCGCCAGCTCGACCTGGGCGAACGACATGGTCTCGGCGTTGCGGAGCACCGGCACGACCAGGCCCTTGCCGCCGCCCACCGCGATCCCGATGTCGCAGTAGTCGCGGTAGACGATGTGCGGCTCGCGATATTCGGCGTTCACCTGCGGCACCGCCCGCAGGGCCTCCACGGCCGCCCGCACGAAGAACGACATGAAGCCGAGCTTCACGCCGTGCCGCTCCTGAAACGCATCCTTGAACTTCCCGCGAAGGGCCATCACGGCCGACATGTCGACCTCGTTGAACGTCGTGAGCAGGGCCGCCTGATGCTGCGCGTCCACGAGCCGTTCGGCGATCCGCTGCCGGATCGGGCTGATGAGCACGTAACGCTCCTCGCGCGAGCCTCCCGCCGCCGCCACCGCCCCGGTCTTCGCCGGGACAACCGCGGCCGGCCGGGGGACCGGCGCGGGAGCAGCAGCCGCCGGAGCGGCGGGCTTCGTGATCGCCGCCACGGCATCCGATTTGGTCACCCGGCCGCCGGGACCGGTGCCGGTCACCGCGGAAGCCGCCACGCCCGATTCGCCGAGCACGCGGGCCGCCGCGGGCATCACCCGCGCGGGCTGCACCGAGCCGATGTCGGTCCGCCCGTCCTTGCGGGTCACGTCCACCACGGGCTGCGGCGCGGCCACCGGCGTCTCGCCGGCCGCACCCGCGGGCTCCATGTAGCCGATCACCTCGCCGACCTTCGCTTTTTCACCGCTGCCTTTCAGCACCTTCGTCACCGTACCGGCCCGCGGCGCCGGCAGTTCCACCGTCGCCTTGTCGCTCTCGATCTCGACGATCGCCTCGTCGACCGTGACCGCGTCCCCCTCCCTCTTCTTCCAGGTGCCGATCATGACCTCGGTGATCGATTCACCGACTTCGGGGACTTTGAGCTCGAGTGGCATGGGAGGGTCGTCGCGTTGCTGGAGGTGAATGGGGGTGGATGAAAGGACGAACGAGGGACGTGCCGGAACTCAACTGTGAAACGCGGCCGCGAGCAGCTCGTTCTGCTCGAGATCGTGGCTCTTCTTCGATCCGGTGGCCGGGCTCGCGGCGCTCTGCCGGCAGACGCCCGAGAAGGGGAAGCGGTCGAGCAGCTTTTCGCCGAAGTGGATGCGGAAGAACCTCCAGACGCCCATGTTCTCCGGCTCCTCCTGCACCCAGACGACCGGCGTGCCCGGAGCGTAGTCGGCCAGCGCCGCCTCGAGAGCCCGCTTCGGCAGGGGATAGAGCTGTTCGACCCGCACGATGGCGACGTCGCGACGCCCCAGCTCCTGCCGCCGCTTCTCGAGCTCGTAGGCCACCTTGCCGGAGCAGAGCAGGATCCGGCGGATGTCGCGGGCCGGCACGCCCGCATGATCCGGAATCACCCGCTGGAACGTGCCCTTCACAAGGTCGTCCATGCTCGACACGCAGAGCGGATTCCGCAGCAGGCTCTTGGGGGTCATCACGAACAGCGGCTTCCGCCAGACCCGCAGCACCTGCCGCCTGAGGCAGTGGAACATCTGCGCGGGGGTCGTCGGCTGCACCACCTGGATGTTGTCCTTCGCCGCCAGCGACAGAAACCGCTCGAGCCGGGCGCTCGAATGCTCGGGGCCCTGTCCTTCGAAACCGTGCGGCAGGAGCATCACGATGCCCGACAGGCGGTTCCACTTGTCCTCGGCGCTCACGATGAACTGGTCGATCACCACCTGCGCCACGTTCACGAAGTCGCCGAACTGGGCCTCCCACATCACGAGGCCGTCGGGGCAGTCGAGGCTGTACCCATACTCGAACCCGAGCACGCCGGCCTCCGAGAGCGGGCTGTTGTAGATCTCGACCGGCGCCTGGTCGGGGGAGATGTGCTCGAGCGTGCAATAGGTGTCGTCGGTGAGGGCGTCGTGGATCACGGCGTGGCGGTGGCTGAACGTGCCCCGCTGGCTGTCCTGCCCGGAAAGCCGCACCCGCATCCCCTGCGTGGCGAGGCTCGCCAGCGCGAGTGCCTCGGCCGCCGACCAGTCGAGCGGCTGGGCGCCGCGGGCCATCTGCTGCCGGCCTTCGAGGAACTTCTGGATCTTCGCGTGCGGCTGGAATCCCTCGGGCAGGGCGACGAGCCTGTCGAGCAGGTGCTCGAGCACCTCGCGACGCACGCCGGTGTCCACGTCGGCCGCCTCCCGTTCGCGACCGCCCACGTAGAAGGCCCACACGCCCCCGACGTCGCTGCGGTGCACGTAGTCGTCGCTCTTCGCGACCGACAGTTCCGCATCGAGCCTGGCGCGGTGCTCCTCGGCGATCTGCATCGCCTCCTCGCGGGTGATCTCGCCGAGCTTGAGCAGTTTTTCGAGGTAGCTCTCGTGCACGCTGGGCCGCCGCTCGATCACGCGGTAGAGCGCCGGCTGGGTGAACGCCGGCTCGTCGGCCTCGTTGTGGCCGCGGCGGCGGAAGCAGTACATGTCGACGACCACGTCGCGCTGGAACTCGCGGCGGAAGTCCATCGCGAGGTTCACCACCTGGGCCACCGCCTCCGGGTCCTCGCCGTTGACGTGGAAGATCGGGATCTGCAGCATCTTCGCCACGTCAGTGGCATACGTGCACGACCGCGATTCCCGCGGGCCGGTGGTGAAGCCGATCTGGTTGTTCACGACGACGTGCAGCGTGCCGCCCGTCCGATAGGCCTCCAGCTCGCTCAGGTTCAGCGTCTCCTGGATGATCCCCTCGCCGGCGAAGGCCGCGTCGCCGTGGATCAGGATCACCATGCCGTTCTGACGGGCCTGATCCGCCGACCGATCCTGCCGCGCCCGCATGCGGCCGATGGCCACCGGGTTCACGAACTCCAGGTGGCTCGGGTTGAAGCAGAGCGTGAGGTGCACGCCCCGGCCGTTGGCGGCGGCGTAGTCGGTGGAATGGCCCAGGTGATACTTCACGTCGCCGCGGCCCACGTGCAGCTCCGGATCCATGTCGGCGAACTCGCGGAAGATCCGCTGCGGGCTCTTCCCCATGATGTTCGCGAGCACGTTGAGCCGGCCGCGGTGCGCCATGGCCAGCACGATGTCGCCGATGTCCTGCGACGCCGCCCGCTCGATCGCCATCTCCACCAACGGAATCAGGCTCTCCGACCCTTCGAGCGAGAAGCTCTTGGCGCCGAGAAACCGCTTCTGGATGAATTCCTCGAAGATCGCGGCGGTGGTCATCTGCCGGTAGATCCGCAGCTGCTGCTTGCGATCGAGCTGGATGCGGTTCTCGCAGCCCTCCATCCGCACCTGCAGCCACTGCCGCACCCGCAGGTCGTCCATGTGCATGAACTGCACCCCGATCGACCGGCAGTAGGTGTTGCGGAGCCGCTTGATGATCTGCCGCAGCGACATCGACTGCGGGCCTTCGATGGTGTCGGTCGAAAACGACCGATCCATGTCGGCCTCGGTGAGGTGGTAGAACTG
>JBJTSM010000287.1:0-2326 GCA_046076685.1 Planctomycetia bacterium
CGCCGGGATGTCTGTTCATCGTGGCAGGGAGTCCGGATTGGGCTCGGGTCTGGGCTCCGGGGCCGGCCTCGTCAGGTGGCCCGGACGTGGGCTCGGCCGCTGAATGGGCCGCCGGATGGGCCGGAGGTGCGGCCGCATCGCCGCGAGCGTGGCGGGCCCGATGCCGGGCACGTCCAAAAGCTCGTCGAGCGAGGCGAAGGGGCCGTGCGCGCGGCGGTGATCGACGATCCTGCGGGCGGTGGCCGGGCCGAGGCCAGGCAGCTGGGCCAGTTCGAGTTCGCCGGCGTCGTTGACGTTCACGGTAAATCGCGCGTCGCCCGGCGGCGGAGCGTCGTGGTGCACCAGCCGGCCGGCGTGGCCGCCCGCGGCCACGAACCAGACCGCCCCGGCGGCCAGGCAGGCCGTCGCCACCAGCGCGATCAGCGGCTGCGACCGCGCCGGCAGGGGTGGCGTCCACGGGGAGTGGGGATTCATGGTCGAAAACCGCTCGCTGCCTGCCGCCCATCCCATGGAGAAACCTCGAGCCCGGCGGCGACCCCTGTAGAATACCCGCCGGGCGTGTGCCGACGCACGCCCCCGATCCCGTTCTCGACCAGCGAACTGGCCGTGGATGGTTTTCACCCCCAGTCAGGAGCCCCGATGCCCTCCCCAGCCCGCGAGTTTCGCCAATCGGAGTGGGACGACCATCTCGCCGGCCACGTGGCCGCGCGGGCCGTCGAATGGTTCGCCGAGGATCTCGGGCACGAGTGCGATTGGACGAGCGTCAGCCTGGTCGACCGCTCGGCCCGCAGCGGCCTCGACGTGGTGGCGCGGAAGCCCGGTGTGATCGCGGGACTGCAGGCGGCGGGCGTGGTGGCGGGCGTCGCCGACACGGCGCTCGAGTGGCGGCCCCTCGTGGCCGAAGGGGCGGTCGTCGAGGCCGGCGCAAGGGTGGCCGTGCTGGCCGGGGCCACCCGCAGCGTGCTTGCCGCCGAGCGTGTGCTGCTCAATCTCGTCGGCAGGATGTCGGGCGTGGCCACCGCCACACGGCGGCTCGTCGCTGCCGTGGCCGGTACGCAGTGCCGTGTTTACGACACACGGAAGACCGTGCCGGGCTGGCGGCTGCTCGACAAATACGCCGTCCGCATGGGGGGAGGCTGGAATCATCGCATGGGGCTCTACGACGCCATCCTCATCAAGGACAACCATCTCGCCGCGCTCGCTGCCGCGGGCATCTCCCCGGCGGACGCGGTGCGGCGGGCCCGCCGGTTCGTCGCCGAGACGTTTCCCCCCTCGCGGGCCGACGCCATGGTGGTGGAGATCGAACTCGACTCCGAGGCCGCGCTGCCGGCCGTGCTGGATGCCGGCCCCGACGTCGTGCTCCTCGACAACATGACGCCCGTGCAACTGGCGTCGTGCGTGGCCACGCGGAATGCGGTCCTGCCGGCGACGGTGCTCGAGGCGTCGGGCGGCATTCGGCCCGAGACGGTGGCGGAGATCGCCCGCACGGGCGTCGACCGGGTCAGCACCGGCTGGCCGACGCACGACGCCCCCTGGCTCGACGTCGCCCTCGACTGGGGCTCGTGAGCCGGTTGCAATCGAGCCATCGAGGCTCGCGCGAACTTACACGCCCAGCAGGCGGTTGCGCTTGGTGCGGCGCTCGGCGCGGAGGCGGGCGCGACGCTTGGTCTCGCTGGGCTTCTCGAAGAATTCGCGGCGCCGCATCTCCTTCTTGATGCCGCTGCGCTCGACCAGTTTGCGGAAGCGGCGGACCGCCTCCTGGATGCTTTCGCGTTCGCGAACCGTCAGTTTGACCATGCGAGTTCCGGATCGTCTCGGGCTGAATGGGAATGGCCGCGGAACGATCCGCGGGGCCCAGAAGTATAAAAATATTCGGCCGCGGCGTCCATCCGGGTGAGCGAGAGGGGGATTTTTCGGGGGCCAGGGTGGTTTCCGGGTTTGTCGGCGTCCCGCCGGCCCGTCACAATCTGCCGCACTCCTGCACCTCCCTGCCCCGCAGCCGCGGGGCCTGCCGTCCGGATCGCCTTGAAGCCGGTGACCATGAACCTCGGTGCCAGCATTATGCGTGCCCAGCATGTTCAACTCTCAAATAGAGGCAACACTGGGTGATATCTATGTTGCTGCCGATCATAGAGCAATGGGTATTGGTAAAAGATTGCTAGATCAAGCCATCCACTGGGCCCAAATCATGGAAGCCCACTCGCTCCGATTGGGCGTGCATAGTGCCAATACTAAGGCGATTGATTTCTATACAGATAATGGCTTTCAAGAGAAGTTTAAGTGGATGACGTTAGCACTCTAAACGCGGAGACATGAAGTCGAATCA
>JBJTSM010000288.1:0-5651 GCA_046076685.1 Planctomycetia bacterium
CGAAGTAGACGGCCGCGCAGATGCACAGGGCGGCCCACAGGTAGTTGAGCTTCAGCGGCTGCTTCATGTTCAGCACCGCGAACGGCACGAAGACCGAGAGCGCGATCACCTCCTGCAGGATCTTGAGCTGCCCGAGATTCATCGTCGTGTAGCCGATCCGATTCGCCGGCACCTGCAGCAGATATTCGGCGAGCGCCACGCCCCAGCTGACGAACGCCGCGATGAACCAAGGCCGCCCGCCCATGTCCTTCAAATGGGCGTACCAGGCGAAGGTCATGAACACGTTCGAGCAGATCAGCAGGAGCGTCGTTTGGAGCAGGATTGGCATGAACCCCTCGGGCGAAGCCTCTCACGGTTCCTTGCACGCGCGCCAGCGGCACACGGCTGCCGCAGGATACCCACCGCATCGGCACCCGGCCAACGCCAGAACGAATCGCAACGAGGAATTCACTCTGCTAGCATCCAGAGGGCCGTGACGGTCGCCCGGACCGCCGACATGAGCACTCCCGAAACACCTCATAACCGACCGCACGAACCGACGCGCACCCGCGCCACGGAAGGTTTTTCCGCCGCCGGGCTCAGCGGGCTCACGGAGGTCGTCGGCCTGCTTCCGGCGAGCCCCGGACACGATGTGCTTTTGGGCACGACCCTCGGCGACGTCAGGCTCGTGCGACTCGTCGCCGAAGGTGGGATGGGGCGGGTCTACGAAGGGCTGCAGGAGAAGCCCCGCCGCACGGTGGCCGTCAAGGTGATCCGCCCCGGCGTCGTATCCCCCCACCTCATCAAGCGGTTCGAATACGAGGCCCAACTGCTCGGGCGACTCACCCATCCCGGCATCGCGCAGATCCACGCGATCGGGTCGCAGGAGGTCGCGGGAACGGTCGTGCCGTTTTTCGTCATGGAGTTCATCCCAGACGCCCGGCCGCTCACCGACTTCGCCGCCGGAAAAACGCTCTCCACCCACGAACGGGTCGCCCTGTTCCGGAAGGTCTGCGACGCCGTCGCCCACGGCCACCACAAGGGCATCATCCATCGCGACCTGAAGCCGACGAACATTCTCGTCGACGCCACCGGCCAGCCGAAGGTCATCGACTTCGGCGTCGCACGCAGCACCGACTCCGACGTGGCACTGACCACCATGCACACCGACGTCGGCCAGCTGATCGGGACGCTGCAGTACATGTGCCCCGAACAGTTCGACGCCAACCCCGACGACATCGACGTGCGGGCCGACGTCTACGCCCTCGGCGTGGTGCTCTACGAGCTGCTCGCCGGCAAGCCGCCCTACGAACTGAAGAAGAAGGCCGTCTTCGAGGCGGCCCGGGTCGTCCGCGAGGTCGATCCCACCCCGCTTTCCTCGTGGAACCGGACGCTCCGCCGGGATATCGCGACGATCGCCGCGAAGTGCCTGGAGAAGGACCGCTCCAAGCGGTATTCCAGCGCCAGTGAACTGGCGGCCGACCTCGGCCGCTACCTGGCCGGTGAGCCCATCGCCGCCACGCCGCCCCGGTTCATCGATGCCGTGGTTCGCCTTGCCCGCAGGCATCGGGCGGCCGCCGTCGCCGCCGGTGGCATCCTCACCGCCCTCGTGCTCGCTTTCATCGGCATCTCGTTCTTCGCGCTGCGGGCCGACGAGGCCCGCCGCGAGGCGCTCGCGGAGACCGCGCGGTCCCGATCGCACGCCGCGGCTGCGGAGGCCGCCGAGGGGCGGGCGACCGCCGAGACCCTCGCCGCGAAGGCGCAGCTCTACCGGGCCCACGTCCGGGCGAGCGACGCGAGCATCTACGAACACAACAGCCCGGGCGCGACCCACGCCCGGCGGCAGGCGGCTGGCCTCCTCGAATTCTCGGGCATCGCAAACGGCAGCGGCCCCCCCATCGAGATGCAGTGCCTCGATGCGGCCTGGAACACCACACTGGCGACCTTCGCCACCCACTCGCCCCCGCCTGCCGGTTGCGGACTGCTCCTGTCAGCAGACCACGTCGCGCTGCCGCCGCGCATGTGGGCGTGGCGGGAAGGACAGGCAGCGCCCTTCGGAGGCATCCTCGCTTCCGGCTCCTCGTGCCGTCTCGCGGCGGTCTCACCGCCGCGCGGCGTGATGGCCTGCGTGCACGGCGGCCGGCTGTGCGAAATCACGAACCTCACGACCTCCCGGGCTGAAGCCGTTCTCGAGGGATCGTTCGGCCGCATCACGGCCTTGGCGTTCAGCCCCACCGGCGGTCACCTCGCGGTGGCCGCAACCGACTTCGATCCGGCCACCGGAGTCATGGCCCGGGTGCAAGGCCCCCTGCCGCAGCGCCGTACGTCCCTTACGATCTGGGACACACGATCCTGGCAGCGGATCGGCGACTTTGCCTGCACCCACGCGATCGGGCCCGACGCCATCGCCTTGAGCCCCGCCGGCGACCTGGTGGCGATGGCGGCTGGCACGGGGGCCGAGGTGCGGTCCCTCGCCGAACCCGAGAAGATCATCGCGCTCGGCGGCCACCGCGGCCGCGTCAGCGGCGTCGCCTTCAGCCCCGATGGAACCCGCTTGGCCACCGGTTCGGTGAACCCCGACTGGAGCGGCACCGTCAACGTCTGGAATCCGACGACGGGAGCCTCCCTCGGCACCCTCGAGCGCAACCCCGGCCGGTCAGCCTGGGGAGCGCGGCTCGTTTTCTCGCCGGCCGGCGACCGCATCGCGATCACGTTCGGCGATCGCCACGCCCATCTCTGGGATGGTTCCTCCGCAGAAAGCGTACCGCTCGTCGGCCATGGCGGACGGGTCTTTGCGGTGGCGTTCTTTCCCGACGGCGACGAGGTGGCGACCTGCTCGGCCGACTTCACGGTCCGCACCTGGAACGCGGCGACCGGGCGGCCGGGCAGGGTGTTCATGGGCCTTGCAAACGAGATCACGCACCTCGCCATCGATGCCGATGGCAGCCGAATCGCCGCCGTCGACACCACCGGCAACGTCGGCGTCTGGTGCGTGGCCCCGTGGCAGGAGCCCTCCGTGCTGCGGGCCCCCGCTGGAGTTCGTACTACACACTTGGCCGTGCGGCCCGACGGCAGCCACGTGGCCGCTTCCTGCGGCGATGGGATCCTGCGAATCTGGGACGCCAGATCAGGCGTCGCCCTGGCCGGGCTGTCGCAGCACGACCTGGGCAGCCGCGCCGGGCTGCAGCACCTCGCCTACAGCCCTGATGGGTCGCATCTGGCGGCCACCGCCGGCGACGGCCTCACGTCGGTCTGGGATGTCCGCACGCTCCGCCTCGTGCACTCGCTTCCGAGCCCCGGCGAGAGCAGCCGCTCCATGGCCTACAGCGCCGACGGCCGGCTGCTGGCGGTCGGCTTCGTGAGCGGCAAAGCGAAGGTGTGGGAGACGGCCACGGGCCGCGAACTCGCGACGACGAAAAGCGTGCAGAGCGACATCGGCTGCTGCCGCGTCGCCTTCGGACTGGACGGCGGAAGGCTGGCCACGGGAACGAGCGAACTCTGGGATCCGGCCACCGGCCGGGCCGCCGCACCGCTCGCGGGCGAGGGGCAGGTCACGTCGTTGGCGGCCAGCCCCGACGGCAGGCTGTTCGCCTCGACGACCATGTCGGGCGCCGCGAGCATCTGGGACGCTGCCACCGGAGCCCGTGTCTGCAGCCTGCCTCCGCATCACGAGGCAGCGCGGGTGGTCGCCTTCAGCCCGGATGGCGAACTGGTGGCCACCGGCGGCTTCGACATGATCGTGCGGCTCTCGAAGGCCGCGACCGGCGAACTCGTGCACGCCCTCACCGGACATACCGGCTGGATCCAGTCCCTCGCCTTCAGCCGCGACGGCACGCGGCTGGTGACGGGTGCCTGGGACAACACGGCCCGCGTCTGGGACACCACGTCCGGCGAAATGCTGCTCGTGCTCCGCGGTCACGACGACTACGTGAAGGGCCTCGCCTTCAGCCCGCAAGCCGACCGTATCTACAGCTGTTCCTTCGACGGCACGGTGCGGATCTGGGGCGGCTCCAATCGCGACCTGGTCCGGTCAGCCGCGACGACGCCGGCGCCGTAGCCCACGAACCGTACACCGCGCAGCCGACCGTACACCGCGCAGCCGACCGTCACCGCGTCGCGCCGGGAGCGGCGCCAGCGTCCGCCGTGCGCTGCGTCTCCCACGGCCGGAACGCGGCCCACACCGGATTGTGGTCGGAGACCTCGAGCGCCTTGTCGAGCGAAAGCCCGAACGTGTTCTGCAGGTCGAGCACGCCCCACCGGCCGGTGTATTCGGTGGTGGCGACGCGGTCGAAGATGATGTTGTCGTAGGTCTTCGTCCGCCGGGTGTTCGTCGTCACGCCCGACACGGCCCAGCCGACGTTCGGGATCTGCTTGATCCTGCCGAACTGGGGCGGTCCGGCGTTCAGATCGCCGAGCAGGATCACGTCGTCCTCGTCGGGCCGCAGGGCCTTCATCTCCATGAACACGTCGGCCAGCGCATTGACCTCCTGCGCCACCTCGTCTGGATCGGTGTGGGTGTCGACGAGCCAGAAGGAAAAGCCGCTCTCCGGCGGGTTCGCGCGGACCCGGAAGCGGGCGTGCAGCGGCGGGCGATGCAGCCGATCACCGGGATTCGGCGAGGTGCCCACCGACGAGGGATCGACCTCGATGCGGGTGGTGTCGTAGATGAACGTGTATTGCTCCTTGCTCACGGTGCGACCGAGCCGGGGGCCGATCACGAACTGGTAGCGGCTGCCGTCACCGTTGATCGCACTGATGAACTGCGGAATGACGGAATCCGACTTCGCCCGCACCTCCTGGACCGCGACGATGTCGAACCCGCGGACCACGCGAGAGAGCACGTCGACCACGTGCTGCTTGGCGATCTTCGACTCGCCGAAGACCTGGATATTGAAACTCGCGATCGTGATGGCGTCGGTGGGCTTGCCTCCGGCGGAGGCGGGCGGCGGCGCCGGAGCCGGCGGGGGCGACGCGGGTGCGGGCTGTGAAGCCGCCACCTGCGGCTGCGGCATCGCGGGGGGCACGACCGGCGCGGGCGGTGCCGCGGCCGGCAACGGCGGGATCGGTGGCGGCAGTGTCGCCGCCACCTGCGGGAGCGGTGCCGGCGGTGCCAGCGGGAGCGGAGGTGCCACCGGGAGCGACGGCGCAAGCGAGACGGGCAGCGGGGGAGCTGCGAGCGACGCCTGAGGCGCGACGGGCAGCGGCGGCGCGAGCGCCACGGGAATCGCGGGCACGGGCAGCGGCGGAAGCACCGGCGGCGGCTGCGGGAGTGGAGGCGGAAGCTGCGGCGGAGATGGCGGTGGAGCCACCGCTACCGGCAGGCTCGCGATCGCGAGCGGCGCGACGGCGAGCGGAGCGGCCGCGTGCGCCATCGGCCGGAGCGGCGGCAGCGCGACGATGGGCAGGGAGCGGAGCGTGGCCGGGGCCTGCGTCGCGGTCGCATTCGGGAGTGCCACCGCCGATGGGATCGGCACGAGCTGCGGCAGCGGTGCCGGCGGCGCCGCCTCGATCCACACCAGCCGACTTCCGAACGCGGCGCGTGGCATCGGCTCGGCCGCCGCCGTGCTCCACGCGACGACACCCTGCGGCGCGACGACCGCCGTCACGCCCAGACAGATCGCGATCAGGCGTGTGCGGATCCGGCTCCCCATAGCTTCCTTATCGGTCGCTCT
>JBJTSM010000289.1:0-2263 GCA_046076685.1 Planctomycetia bacterium
CTTCGTTTCGTCGGGCCGGTCTCCCTCAGGAACCTTTCCCATGACTACAGGCTACGACTCGGCTTCCCGCGGCAACGGCCCGACCGCCCACTCCGGCGGCCGCAACAATCTGGACCAGGTGATCGACGGCCTCGAGCAGCGGCTCGACGAACTGGCGACCGCGCAGCGGCAGACCAGGCTGGTCGTGCTCGGCGGCTCGGTGCTGCTGCTGGGGCTGATGGGCCTCTTCGGCCTCTCGCTCTACAGCACGCTGCAGCGGCAGCTCAACGCGACCCAGCTGCAGAACGCGTTCATGGCGAAGATCGACCAGGTCTGGCCGCCGCTCAGCCAGAAGTTCGTGGATTCCGCCATGAAGGCGGCGCCCGCCTACGGAGAGCAGGCGATGCAGCGATTCGAGAAGGTGCGGCCGCAGCTGGAGAACATGCTGCTCCAGGAGAGTGAGAAATTCTCCGAGCGTCTGCAGGCCAACCTGCTCAAGAAGACCGAGGTGGGCATGCAGCGGGTCACCGACAAGGTCACGCAGGACCTGAAGCGCCAGCTGCCGAAGCTGACGGAGCAGAAGCTCGACTCGGTCGAAGAAAAGCTGCGGAATTCGCTCCTCGTCGAGGGGGGTGGCATCGCCGACGAACTCGAGGTGAAGGTGGCGAAGGAACGGCAACGGGTCGAGAAGCTGCTGGAGAAGCTGCCCGTGGACGAGGTCGCCAAGCAGTCCGAGGAGAAGCTGCAGCGGCAGTTCATCCATCACGTGCTGATGATGATCGACCAGGCGGTGGCGGCGGACGAAACCCCCGCCCCGTGAGTGCCGGTCCCGTCATCTTTTCATTTCGTCCCATTCATACCCGAGGCGTCGAGCCTCACTTCAGGAGCCCAACCATGTCCGATTTTTCGAATGTCTCGCCCGTGCTCGAATCGAAAGTCATGAAACTGCACAGCCGGATGGAGGAGACGGTGGCCCAGGGCCGCCGTCGGCTGCTCACGACCGCCGTCGTGATGGCGGGCCTGAGCTCGCGGCCTCCGGGTATCTCTGGTGGCTGTACTCGAAGATCGCCGAGTTCGCCGACGCCCGGACGGTGGTCGAACTGGCTTCCGCGCAGATCGAGCCGCAGCTCAACGTCGAGGCGTCGCGGTTCGGCGACACCCTCGAGGCCCAGGCCCCGGCGGTGCTCGACCAGGCCGAGAAGGTGGTGCTCGCCGCGCCGCCGCAGATCGCCCGCGAGGTCGAAAACTATGCATCCGCGTTCGTCGACAAGCAGTTGTCGTCGCTTGAAACGCAGGCCTACGACGTCGTCAGTAAGACGCTCGCGAATTCGATCATCAAGGCCCAAGAGCAGGGGATCGACCTGAACGACGAAAAGCAGTTCGATGCGCTGGTCGCTTCGGCGGCCCCGACCATGCGCGACGCCCTCAAGAAGGCCCTCGACAAGCTCTACGAGGAGTACTCGGTCGGGGCCGACAACGTGGGTGCCTACATCGAGGAACTCGTCGCCGGCACCGGTGGCAAGCAGTTGACACCGCTCCAGAAGAGCCAGCGGGAGGTCCTGCTGACGGGTCTGGCGATCATCAAGAAGCTCGAGTCGGATCCTTCCCGCGCGCCCTTGCAGAAGGTGATCGACGGACGTCCGTGAACGACGCCGACGGGAGCCTGTCGGCGGGCGTCGTCGGCCCTTCATGGCTGGCACGATCCTTTGACAGGGATGCGCCCGCTGGTCACACTGATCAGGGAGGGGCTGCCGGATTCCGGCAGCCCCTTTTTGTGCGCGGCGTCGGCGGGACGATCGTTTTCCGGGAAAGAAGAGGCGAACCATCATGACATCAATCGATCTTTCTGGGGCATCCTTCAACCGTCGCCCCACCACTCGTCGACAGTTCCTCGGGGCGGGTGGCCGCACCGCGGCTGTGGTCGCGGCGACGAGCCTGTCCGGCACGCTTCTCTCCGGCCGGTCGATCCCGCACGTCCACGCCGCCGGCACGGATGAGATCCGCGTGGCGCTGATCGGCTGCGGCGGCCGCGGGGGTGGAGCGGCCGTCGACGCGCTCTCGGTGCCCGGGGCGCCGATCAAGGTGGTGGCCATGGCCGACGTCTTTCGCGACCGTGCCGACATCGTCAAGCGGTCGCTCGGCGAGCAGTTCAAGGAGCGGGTCGACGTGCCGGACGAGCGGATCTTCGTCGGCTTCGACGCCTACAAGAAGGCGATCGACGCGCTGCGGCCGGGCGACATTGCCTGCTTCGCCACGCCGGTCGCCTTCCGGGCGGTGCAGCTCG
>JBJTSM010000290.1:0-2344 GCA_046076685.1 Planctomycetia bacterium
TTGACGTAGCCGGGGGGGGGGGTACTCTTCGCGAGGGTTCTTTGGACGTCGCCAGACGCCCGCGGGCCCGCTCCCACTCCCATTCGATCCCCAATCCATTGCGCCGCGAGGTCACCAACCATGCATGCCACCCACCGCCGCCCGCCGGCGACTCACCCGCGGAAAGCCTTCACGATCGTGGAACTCCTGACCGTCGTCACCATCATCGGCGTGCTGATCGGCCTGCTCCTGCCCGCCGTGCAGAAAGCACGGGAATCCGCGCGGCTCGCCTCGTGCAAGAACAACCTGAAGCAGATCGGCGGCGCACTCCATGGCCACCTCTCCGCCCGAGGGACTTTTCCGGCGGGTGGCCGCAACTGCGACCGCGGGAGCTGGTGGTATGAAATCCTGCCGTTCATCGAGGAGCAGTGGTTCTACGATCAGCTCACCGTCGGCGATGAGATGACGTACACGCCGTCGAGCAATCAAACCCGTCTCCAGGCGTGGTCAGCCGGCTTCATGTTCTGCCCCTCGAGCCCGCTGCTCAGAAGGGCGCCGAGCAGCGACGGGCTCGACTACACGAACACGGACGCGGACAAACAACCGCTGCCAACCTACGCGGGAATCAGCGGCGCAACGGATGGCAATACGAGCAGTACGACCTTCGTCGACCAGATTTCGGGCCTGCGGGGCATCGCCGCGCGAAACGGCATGATGCACGACCAGCAGGGGGTGCCGGAGCGGCGGGTGCTCGACGGGTTTTCGAAGACGATGATCGTGGCCGAACAGTCCGACTGGGGCTCCGAGGCCGGCGGCCGCAATCGCGACATCCGCAGCACGAGCGCTAATGGCGCCTTCACCTGCCAGTGCAACACCGACCACGCTTCGCCTGCCCTGGCGGCGAACTATCTCCTGGCGCGATTGGTTACCGACCTCGTGCCGGCAAGCAGGCTGTCGGGAACAAACTTTTACAACTACAACATCACGACCGTCCGCTACCCCATCAACGACAAGCTCTGGGATGGGGTTTCCGCGAACGGAAAGTCCAACTTCGGACGGGTAAACAAGCCGATCCAATCGGCCCACTCGGGCGGTGCGGACGTGCTGATGGCCGATGGCAGCGTCGTCTTTCTGCAGGAGTCGCTCGACATCTCCATCCTGCGGGCGCTGGCTGCCCGCAACGACGCCCAGACCGTGGCGTATTGACCGGCCCTCCGGCATGGACCGAACCTGTCGCGCCGCCCCATTCTTCCTGCCGTCTCCCATGGAATGCATCACATGACCCGGTTTTCGAATCGCGGCACGCCGTTGCTTCCGGCGATTCTGGTCGTGATGGCCCTCGTCGTGATCCCTTCGGCCGGGTGCGGCCGCCGTGGCCCGGCCAGGGCGACGGTGCACGGCACGGTCACGTTCCAGGGGGAACCGGTCCCGGTGGGATTCGTGATCTTCGAAAACCGCGGCACGGGCTGGACGCGTAGCGACGCCCTGACCGGGCAGGGGTCGTATCGGCTCATCGAGCTGCCGGTCGACGAGTACGTGGTGCGGATCATTCCGCCCGAGCCCGAAATGCGCGACGAACGGACCGGCTACCGCGGCGGCGATCGGCCTCCGCTGCCCGACCCAAAAAACATCCCACAGGCATACCGCGAGGCCGCCAGCACCCCGCTGCGGGCCACGGTCGTGAAGGGCACGAACCGCTGCGACTTCGACCTCCGCTAGCCGCACGTCGCCGCGACGCTACCGCGCTCCACCATCAGGTCGAGGTCTTCGGAAAAGCGCTCGATGATCCCGAATCCCTTCGACAGGCTGGTGCCGCCCTTCAACCAGAGGTCGAGCCCGGTCTCGTGGACTGCCCAGAGCGCGTGCGTGATCCAGCAGGCCCCAGTCCGCCGGGCATGAGTTTGGAGCGCCCTCTCCCCCCGTAGGTGTAGACTGACAGTCTGCACACCGTCGCCAACCAGCAGGCGTAAGGGAATCCGTTCCCCATCACCATGAAGCAACCCACATTCCCTCGCTTGCGCAACGGGCTTCTCGGCACCCGGCGAGGCTGGCTCGCCGGCGTGGCCCTCGCGGCGACGGCCGCCGCGGCGCGGCGGAGCTTCGCCGATCCGGCCGCCGCCCCCGAACGGATTCCACTCGCCACGCTCGACACCGACCGGCTGCGGTCGCGCACGCTCGCCTTCGTCGAATCGATGCGGCTGCCCGGTGGCCCCTGCGGCCGCTACCGCTATTCCGCCGGCTGCTCCGAGCCGACGCTCTATAGCTCCACCTACGCGGCGATGACCCGCGACCTCTACGACGACCTCGGCACGCTCTCGAAGGCCGACCGCGACGCCTGGATCGCCTATCTCCAGTCGCACCAGGA
>JBJTSM010000291.1:0-2096 GCA_046076685.1 Planctomycetia bacterium
CACGAGGCCCGGCGGCGTACCCTGGCCCGGTAAGAACGACACACTCCTTTATCACCCGATGCTGCCAGGTGAGTGGGAGCAACTCGTCGCGCCGCTCGGCGTGACCGGCACGGTGGTCGTGGAGGCCAGCCCGCTCGTCGAAGACAACCAGTGGCTCCTCGATCTGGCGGATCGCCATGCCGCCGAGCGACTGCCCGGGATGCTCGGCATCGTGGGCGTCGTGGGGAGCCTGCCGCTCGGTGATCCGGCCTGTGGCGGCTGGATCGACCGGTTCGCGAAGCACAGGCTCTACCGGGGCATCCGCGTGAACGGCGACAAGCTCCTCGCTGGCGTCGACGACAAGGCCTATGCCGCCGATGTCGAAAAGCTCGCCGACCGCGATCTCTCGCTCGACGTCAACGGCGGCAGGGTCTTTGACGCCGCGGCGGCCGCCGCGGCCCGCTTCCCCTCGCTCCGGATCATCGTCGACCATATGGGCAACACCCCCGTCTCCGACAAGGGCCCGTTGCCCGAGTGGCGGAAGTCGATCGAACTGGCCGCCCGGCATGCCAACGTCTTCATGAAGGTGTCGGCCCTGGCGGAAAGCGCCGCTCACGCGATGAAACTCGCGAAGGCACCGCTCGATCCCGCGTTCTACGAACCGTGGCTCGACGCCGCCTGGGCCGCCTTCGGCGAGCGGCGACTGCTCTACGGGAGCAACTGGCCGGTCTCGAACAAGGCCTCGTCGTATGCCGACGTGCTCGGCATCGTGAAGCCGTATGTCGACCGCAAGGGACCGGAGGCGCAGCGATGGTTCTTCGCCGAAGCAGCACGGGCCGCCTACCGCTGGGCCGGCCCCGAGAAACTGTAAATCCCGGCGGATGCCGAGAAACACCGCTCATGCACGTGCGACCCTCTCTTTCGCACACCGTATGCCCGCGAGCCGAGCCCGGCCAGGCTCACATGGCGGCCGTGCCGCAGCAACGCCGCGAGCGAATCTTCGCCGAGCATTCGGATGCCGTCGCAGAGAAGCATGCTACCGCGATGCCGGCCCAACGACCGTGCCGCCTCGTCGGGCAGCGTGACCAGTCCGTTGAGCGCCAGTATATGCCTGTGATTAGAGAGTGCCTCCGCGGCCGCATCAGAGATCGCCGTGACGCCGTTGAGGCAGAGAGGGCCGTCGTGCCGGGCGAGCGCCTCGGCCACCGCGGCGTCGAGCGTCTCGAGACCGTTCATCGCGAGAGGTCCGCGATGACAGGCGAGAGACTCGGCCGTCGCAACGTCGATCCTGGCCAGTCCGCTGAGCTGGAGTGTGCCCGCCACCTGGGAGAGCCCCCGCGCGGATGCGGGATCGAGCGACGGCAGGCCATCGAGCCGCAGGCGGTCGCTCCTGCGACCGAGATACATGGCCGACCGCCGATCGAGCATCTCCAGGCGAGGAAAAGTGAGGGCCCCCCGGCACGCGGCCAACTCCCTGGCCGCGGACACCTCGAGCACGACCAAGTCGGGAAAGTTTATGCCAAGTTCGTTTACCGCGAGTCGCCGCGCCTGTGTTGCGGTCAGCGTCGCGCCAACGTGTTCTGCAGTGCCCCAACATTGCACCTCGTCTTCGGGCAACCACACAAGCGCCGTCATCCGTTCCCGCATCGCCTGCAGGGCGGCCGTCCAGCACGATTCGCCGGAGATCCCTTCCCACAAGCCATTCACTCGATCGGCCGAGCGACCGGCCGGTGCTGACCAGAACTCGATGTCGACACCAGCTTCGATCGAGAGCACGGCGGGCCCATTCGCCCCACCGGGCACGCAACCTGCCCCGGACAGGAGCGGCACGATCACGACCATCCAGCCGGCGAGCATGCCGGGGGCGGCAGGCCGTGCACCGGCAAAGATTGAGCCGAAGCTCGACAGTGGTCCGGCAGTTCGCCGGGAAACCGGGGGGCAAAACATGAGCATCTCCATTCCTGGTGTGTTTATTCATGGTGCAATCTGAGAGCAACCGCTGTCGCCCGACGGAATTTCACAATCCACTCACGAAGACACGCAAATCCCGCGCCAAATGCCGACGGAACTGGCGTATTCCTCGAGGCTCGCCGTTCTCCGCCTCATCTGGAGTCTGG
>JBJTSM010000292.1:0-3505 GCA_046076685.1 Planctomycetia bacterium
GGCCCGATCGACCGCCGCAGCTTCCTCTGGGAACTCGGAGGCGGGCTCGGGGGCGTGGCGCTCTCGGCGCTGCTCGCCGACGAGGCGGCCGCCGCGGCCCGCGCCGCAAATCCCCTGGCGGCGAAGCCGGCGATGTTTCCCGGCAGGGCGAAGGCGGTGATCAACATCTTCTGCCCGGGCGGTATCTCGCACCTGGACACGTTCGACTACAAGCCCGAACTGGTGAAGCGGGCGGGCACGCCGTTCGACAGCACCGGCATGGTGCAGTTCTTCGCCTCGAAGCCGGGCGACTGCCAGCCGAGCTATTGGCCCTTCCGGCAGCATGGCGAGTGCGGCCGCTGGGTGAGCGACCTGTTGCCGCGGCTCGCCGGCCATGTCGACAAGATGGCGTTCATCCACTCGATGCAGAGCAAGACGGCGTTGCACGGGCCGGCGATGTTCATGGCCAACTCGGGCAACATCCTGCCGGGCTTTCCGTCGATGGGGGCGTGGGTGACCTATGGCCTCGGCAGCGAGTCGGAGGACCTGCCGGCGTTCGTGGTGCTGCCCGACCACCGCGGCCTGCCGCCGGGCGGGCCCGTGAACTGGGGCGCGGGATTCCTGCCGGCGATCCATCAGGGCACGGTGATCGAGACGGCGGAGGGCCGGCCGCCCGTGGCCGATCTCTTCGCCGCCGCGGAGCATGCCGAACTCGTCAGGGGCGAGCCGGCGGGCCGCGAATTCCTCGCGCTGGCCAACGCCCGGCACCTGACGACGCGGAGCGACAACAGCGAACTGGCCGCCCGCATCGCGGCCTACGAACTGGCCGCCCGGCTCCAGCTCTCGGCCCCGGAGGTGACGAACCTCGCGGGTGAATCGGAGACGGTGGAAAAGCTCTACCAGCTCGAGCATCCCGAGATCGGACCCTTCGGCCGGCAGTGCCTGCTGGCGCGGCGGCTGGTGGAGCGGGGCGTGCGGTTCGTGCAGCTCTACTGCGGCGCGGAGAACACGACGGCGAAGAAGATCCGCCCCAACTGGGACAGCCACGAGGATCTCGTCCGCGACCACGGCTACTGGGGGCCGATCCTCGACGGCGGCGCGGCCGCCTTGCTCGCCGACCTCGAGGCCCGCGGCCTGCTCGACACGACGCTCGTCATGTGCCAGACGGAATTCGGCCGGCAGCCGGCGGCACAGGGCAAGGGCCGCGACCACAACGCCGGTGCCTTCACCGTGTGGCTGGCCGGCGGCGGCATCAAGGGGGGCACGTCCTTCGGCACGAGCGACGAGCTGGGCTTCAAGGCGGCCGAGGATCCGACCTATTGCTACGACCTGCACGCCACCGCGCTGCACCTGCTCGGCCTCGATCACAAGCGGCTGACGTTCTACAACAACGGCCTCGACCGGCGGCTCACCGACGTGCACGGCCACGTGATCGACCGGATCGTCGCCTGACGAGAAAAGGTGCCAGCCACCAAAAATAGGCAACATGCAGATTGCCCAGATTTGGTGGCTGGCACCTTTTTTACTGCTGGGGCGGGCGGCGAAAGCCCTGCTCAGGGCCGCGGGCGGCACGGTCGGGGGTGACGCGTTCGCCGATGCTGCGGCCCTTCTTCTGCATCGCCTCGCGCATCCGGCCGGCGCCCGAGGCGAACTCCTCCTGCGAGAGCGTGCCGTCGCCGTCGGCGTCCATCCGGGCGAACATCGCCTCGAGCCGCGCGGTGCCGGCCTTGATGAACTCGTCGCGGCTCACCTTGCCGTCGCCATCGGCGTCGGACCGCTTCATCATGGCGGCGGGATTTCCTTTGGCGGGAGGCTCGTCGGCCGCCGCGGTCGCGGCCGCGAGGCAGAGGCTCGCGCACGCGAGCCCGCGGAGGATGAACGTGATCTCGGTGGTCAAGCGGGAGAGACTGGTCATGGTATGCATGGCGTTCCTTTCGAGGGGGACATAAAACCGGCGTGGTTCAGGCGATGATCTCCCGGGCCACCGTGCCGTGGACGTCGGTCAGCCGGAAGGCGCGGCCGGCGTATGGGTAGGTGAGCCGCTCGTGGTCGATGCCGAGCAGGTGCAGGAGCGTGGCGTGCCAGTCGTGGACGTGCATCCGCTTCTCCACGGCTTCGTAGCCATAGTCGTCGGTCGCGCCGTAGGCCATGCCTCCCTTCACGCCGCCGCCCGCCATCCAGAGCGTGAACCCCTTGTTGTTGTGGTCGCGGCCGTCGTCTCCCTGGCTGTGGGGCGTGCGGCCGAACTCGCCGCCCCAGATCACGAGCGTCGAGTCGAGCAGGCCGCGGTCGGCCAGATCGGCGAGCAGGCCGGCGATCGGGCGATCCACCTGGCGGGCCGTGTTTTCGATCGACTCGCCGAGGTTGAAGTGGTGGTCCCAGTTGCGATGCGTCACCTGCACGAACCGCACGCCGGCCTCGGCGAGCCGTCGCGCCATCAGGCACTGGCGGCCGAAGGCGTCGGTGCCCTTTTCATTTACGCCGTAGCGATCGAGCGTGGCTTTGGTCTCGCGGGCGATGTCCATCACCTTCGGCACCTCGTCCTGCATGCGGAACGCCAGCTCGTACGACTCGATCACGCCCTCCGTGTCGGGGCTCGTGCCGCCGTCGAGCTCGAGCCGTGACGCATTGAGTTGTTGCACGAGGTCCACCTGGCTTCGCTGGGCCGGCCGGTCGAGCAGCGGGCTTTGGATGTTGGCGACGGTCGCGGCGGCGCCGCCACGCCGGCGGCCGGCAAGGCCCGGCAGCTGCGAGCCGCCCACCCGTGTCGCCTGGTACACGGCCGGCAGAAACGCGCTGCCGAACGTCCGCGCGGCGGCGATCGGGGCATTGATCACGATGAACCCGGGCAGATTCCGGTTTTCCGTGCCGAGTCCGTAGAGCGTCCAGGCGCCCAGCGACGGCCTGATGAACTGCGTCGTGCCCGTGTGGAGCTGCGTGAACGCCTGCAGGTGGGCCGGCAGATCGGTGGCCATCGAGTTGATCACGCAGAGCTTGTCGGCGTGCCCGGCGACCTCGTCGAAGAGGCTCGAGATCATGAGCCCGCTCTGTCCACGCCTGGTGAACTTCCAGCGCGGTGCGAGCAGCGTGGCCCGGCCCCTCCGGCCCGCGGCCGCCGGAGCCTCCTTGCCGGCATCGGCGGCGAGCTTCGGCTTGTGGTCGAACGTGTCGACGTGGGACGGCCCGCCCTGCATGCAGAGGAAGATCACCCGCTTCGCGCGGGCGGGGAAGTGCGGCGGCTTGGGGGCCAGCGGGCCGGCAACCGCCGCCTCGCGCTCGGCCGCCTCCGCCGACATGGCCGACATTTCCGACATGGCCGAGAAGGCGAGAAACCCAAAACCGTTGGCGGAGTGCCGCAGGAACGCCCGCCGTGATCCGCAGGGCAGGCTGGCACAGCGGTTCGATGCAGGAGCGAGTGAGTGGGCGCTGGTCATGGTTGATTGCTGGTTCGGTGTCAGTTCAGGTGACGGAATTCCGCGGTGGCAAAAAGCGACTGGCAGTAGGTGACCAGTGCGAGCGACTCGGC
>JBJTSM010000293.1:0-5158 GCA_046076685.1 Planctomycetia bacterium
GCCGTCCGGGCTGACGGCGAGCGACGTGACGGGCCGCGGCCCCTGCGACGGGGGCAGCTTCGGCACGACGAGCGTCTCGAGGATCGAGGCGTCGGTGGCGGGGCCGGCCGCGCCGGCCGCGATCCAGGCCTCGAGCGTGGCCAGGTCGGCCGCGGGCACCTGCGGCTCGTCGTCGGGCGGCATGTGGTCGGAGTCGGCGCTTTTGATCCGCTGGATGAGGATCGAGGCCGCCGCATCGCCCGGCACGACCGGATCGCCCGAGCCCGCGCCCCCCTTGCGCAGCGTCGCGAACCGCTCGACCGAAAAATCGGACTCCGCGTCGCGGTCGTTGTGGCAGCCGGAGCAATAAGTCCGCAGGATCGGCGCGATCTCCCGGTCATACGCCGGCGCGGCGAAGACCGGCAGGGCCCAGACCGCGCACACCACAAAAAGCCCCCGGCGCAAGCCGGGGGATGGCGGGATCCACACCGTACGTTTCATGGCTCAATGCCTGAAGAGGAATTCGCGGCTCGTGAGCAGCGACCAATACATGTCTTCGACGATCTGCCGTCTCTCCTCGGGCGACGCCGCCGAGAGCATCTCCTCGAAGGGCTTGCGCTCCTCGGCGGTGGGCGGCCGCGAGAGCGTGCGCACCCATGCTCCCTCGACCAGATCGGCCGGCTTCGGGTCGGTCGCCATGATCTGGGTGATCCGCCCCTCCTTCGCGGCGAGCTTGTCGTTGAGCGTCGTGCCGTTCGAGAGATGGAGCACCTGCACGAGGCTCGGCTGGCTCGACCGCTCGCACTCGCAGGTGATCTCCCGGGCGTTGCGGCCGAAGGTGTCGAGGAAGGCGTTTTTCACGGTCGAGTCGCGGAGTTCGAGCGCCCGCGTGTCGGCGTCGTAGCCGGTCACCTTCTCCGTCGAGCCGTCGGCCCGCACGATCTCGGCGTAGCGGTCGTGAAGGCCCGTCACGTCGGCGATCGCGTCGGAGAGCACCTCCGCCATCAGCCGCTTCGGATAGGCCCGGGCGAACCAGCGGCGGTCGTCGCGGTTCTCCGGCAGCGGCGTGCTCGAGCGGGCATACGTTTCCGAAAGCAGGATCAGCCGCATGAGCGCCTTGAGGTCGTAGCCGTGCTGCTTCGTGAAGTCGCAGAGCGCCGCGAGCAGTTTCTCGTCGCTCGCGGGGTTCGTCGCCCGCAGATCGTCCACCGACTCGACGAGGCCGATCCCGAAGAAATTCGCCCACACGCGGTTGACGATCGCCCGGGTGAAGTAGGGATTCTCCGGTGCCGTGAGCCAGCGGGCGAGGGCCTCGCGGCGGTCGCCGGCGTCGTCCATCGGCAGCGGCTCGCCGTCGAGCGGCGCGGGGGCCTGCGGCTTGCCCGTCTTCGGCTGGAGGAGATCGCCGCGCGACTCGACGAAGAGCGTCCGCATGCCGTCGCCATCGCGGGCCTCGCCCCCCCAGCCCTTCGCCCGCACGCGGGCGAAGAGGTTGGCGAAGGCGTAGTATTGGTCGTTGGTCCATTTTTCGAGCGGGTGGTTGTGGCACTTCGCACAATTGATCGAGAGCGACAGAAACGCCTGGGCCACGTTCTCGGCCACCGTCTCCGGATCCTGATGCACCGCGAAGAAGTTCGTGGCGCCGTTCTCCACGCTCGACCCGCGGGACGTGACGATCTCGCGGACGAACCGGTCCCACGGGGCGTTCTCCGCCACGCGGTCCCGAATCCAGCCGGAGTAGGCGTTCACCGCCGCCGGCCGCAGCTTCGCGCCCGACACGAGCAGGACGTCGGACCATTTATAGGTCCAGTAATCCACGAACTCGGGCCGCGCGAGCAGCAGTTCCACGAGCCGCTCCTTCTTCGCGGGCGACCGGTCGGCCAGATGCCCGCGGACCTCCTCGGGGCTCGGCAGCCGGCCGATCGTGTCGAGGAAGGCCCGCCTGAGGAACGTGGCCTCGTCGCACGGGGGCGACGGCTTCAGGTGCAGTTGCTCAAGCTGGGCGAGATTGAGCTCGTCGATGAGGTTGGCCCGCGGCGCCGCGGCGTAGTCGGCGGCAGATACCGTATGCGGAAACGGCGCGATCACGTTGGCCACGGCGATCTGCGAGGAAAACCAGGCCGTCACGGCCCCGGCGCCGTGGCCGACCACCGTCACGCCCCCGGTGGAATCGACCATGGCCACGGTCTCGTCGGCCGACGTGAACCGGGCCCAGCGGGTGACGTCGCGGGTCGAGCCGTCGTCGTAGCGGGCGGTGACCGTGACCGCCACCTTATGACCGGGAGAGGCCGTGCTCTCGGCCGGCGCCATGTCGATGCCCACGAGCTTCTTTTCGTCCGCGCGGGGCCCCGGGCAGCCGGCCTCGATCCAGGCGGCCAGGAGCTTGTAGTCGTCGCCGCCGACGTCGAGCCGCTTGCCACCCTTGTGGGCCAGCGCCGTCGTCGGCTTCGTGAGCAGGAGGCTCGCGCCGGGATCGCCGAGGTCGATCCGGCGGCCGCGGGCATCACGGGTGATCGTGAGATAGTCGCTCTTCGGGTCGTAGCCGAAGAGCGAGAGCCGGAAGCCCGCCTTGCCGGCGATCGCCCCGTGGCAGCCGCCGCCGTTGCAGCCGGCCTTCGACAGGATCGGCATCACGTCGAGTTCGAAGCTCGGCGCTTCGGCACGCGCGACGCTCGCACACAAGATGAGCCCTATGAGAAGCCACGCTCTCATGTGAAGAGCTCCTTGATCGGGTCGGTGCCGAAGTCGGTGAGGGCGAAGGGGCGGCCGGCGGGGCCGGGGAGGTGCATCTCGTGGTCGAGGCCGAGGGAGTGGAAGATCGTGGCCACGAGGTCGCCCGGCCGCACGGGCCGCTCCGCCGGGAACGCGCCGATCGTGTCGCTCGTGCCGATCGCCCGGCCCCCCTTCACGCCGCCGCCCGCGAACGAGACGGTGAAGCACTGCGGATAGTGGTCGCGGCCGCCGGCCGGGTTCACCTTCGGCGTGCGGCCGAATTCCGCAAGACCGGCCACGAGCGTGTCGTCGAGCAGGCCGCGCTGATGCAGGTCTTCGATGAGCGCCGAATAGGCCTGGTCGTACATCGGGCAGACGATGTTTTTCATCCCCTCGATCGACGTGAACGGCTTCGAACCGTGGATGTCCCAGGTGATCTCGTCGAACACCGTGAGGAACGTGTTGATCGTCACGAACCGCACGCCGTTCTCCACGAGCCGCCGCGCGAGCAGGCAGCACTGGCCGAAGCGATTGAGCCCATACCGCTCTCGGACTGCCTGCGGTTCCTTGGCGAGGTCGAAGGCCTCGCGGGCCTGCGGGCTCGTCATCAGCCGGTAGGCGGCGTGGAAGTTTTCGTCGAGGAGCCGGGCGTCTTCGCTCGCCTCGAACTGCTTCGCGGCCCCCTCCACGATCTCCCGCATCTTCCGGCGACGATCGAGCCGGGCCACCGAGATCTGATCGGGGGGCAGAAGGTCGGGCACGCGGAAGTTCGGCCGCGAGGGATCGGCCATGAGCGCGAAGGGATCCTGGGCCTTGCCGAGGAAGCCGCCGGCCTGGCCGTTGGGCAGGTTGCCGCCGCCACGGCCCATGATCTCGGGGAGCACCACGAACGGCGGCAGGTCGGTGCGCCGGCCGAGCAGATACGAGGCCACGCTCCCGGCGTGCGGCGTCTGGATGCCGCCGGTGAACCGCCGGCCCGTCTGCATGATCTGCCAGCCGGCATCGTGCACGGCCGCGCCGTCGTGGTGGCAGCTGCGGACGAGCGAAAACTTGTCGGCGATCGCGGCGTGCTTCGGCAGCAGTTCCGACACCTCGAAGGCGTCGGTCTTCGTGCGGATCGGCTTGAAGGGGCCGCGGATCTCGAGGGGGGCGTCGGGCTTCATGTCCCAGAGGTCCATGGTCGACGGGCCGCCGAGATTGAAGATCATGATGCACGACCGCTTCTCGTGGCCGGGGCGGACCTTCCCCTCGGCCGCGGCGCGGGCGTATTGCGGCAGCGAGAGGCCGACGGCCGCGAGGGCCCCGACATGGAGAAAGTCGCGGCGGGTGGGGCCGTTGCCGCAGAGCAGGGCCCGCTGGCCCGGCCTCGTCGCCTGGAATTCGAACATCGAAAGACTCCTTTCGCCGGGGGTGATGCCGGGATGGCCACACTGAAACTATAGTCCGCACCCCGGGGGTGTGTCATTTGACGGTTGCGGCAATCGTTTGTATTAACTGCGCATGGCACGTCAGCCCCGCCGCCGCGTCACGCCGCCCTCGCAGGCCGAGCAGATGCTCCGGCTGTTCGACGAAGTGCCCGACGTGTTTCTGTTCGTGAAGGATCGGCAGAGCCGGTTCGTCGGGGCCAATGCCGCCTGGCTGGCGATGCATGGATGCCGCAATCTGGCCGAGGTCATCGGCAAGACCGACGCCGATTTCCATCCGCCCGCCCTGGCCGCCCAATATGTCGCCGAGGATCGGCAGGTGCTCAAGTCGGGCCGGCCGCTCCGCGATCAATCCTGGCTCGTGGCCGACCGCGCCGGCATGCCGCGGTGGTATCGGTGCACGAAGATCCCGCTCGTCGATGCCGACGGCAGGGTGTCGGGCTTGGCGGGCATCCTGCGGCCCTTCGACCGGGCGGGCAACGCGCCGGCGGAGTATCGTCGCCTCACGCCGGCACTCGAGCACGTGATCACGCAGTATGGCCACCGCATCACCTGTGCCGACCTGGCCCGGCGGGCCGGCCTGTCGGTGAGCCAGCTGCAGCGGGAGTTTCGTCGGCTTTTCAACATCAGCCCCGGCGACTACATCCTCTGGACCCGGCTCATGATGGCCCGCCGCCGGCTGGAGGAGACGGCCGACCCGATCCGCCGCATCGCCGCCGACTGCGGCTTCTACGACCAGGCCCATTTCACGCGGGCCTTCCGGCGGCACGCGGGCATGCCGCCGCAGCTCTACCGCCGCCACCATGCCGGCCGCCGCGGAAGTGGGATTTGACGAGCCGGCCGACGGTCTGCGAAAACCGGGGTTTCCGGCGGCGGCGCGTGTGCGGGTCCGTGCGGGCGTTCCTCTTGAGAAAGTGAGTCCCATGTCCGATTTCCTCTCCGAAACGCAGGGCTGCGACCTGCTGGCCCGCCTGTTCAAGGCGCGGGGGTATCGCATCGAGCGGAACGTGCTCTTCCGCGAGTATGGCGTCGAGTTTCATGTG
>JBJTSM010000294.1:0-2232 GCA_046076685.1 Planctomycetia bacterium
CGCCTCGATCACCGCCGTCGCCTGGGCCAGATGCGGCCGACCGTCGTTGGTCTCGAGCAGCACCACGTCCACCCGCGCGAGCATCGCGGGCAGGTCGTCGACCACCTCCACGCCCATCGCCTTGATCTTCACCGTGTATTCGGGCACGCGTCTCACGCTGCTTGCGATGTCGGGGCTGCCCTTCGGATGGACGGCCACGACGCGGCATCCGGAGAGCTCTGGGTCGGGCGGGTCGGCGTTGATCAGCTTCGTGAATTCGAGGCAGTGCGAGGTGTCGAGCCCGATCATGCCGATCTTCAGCACGGGCGGCGCGGGCTCTGCGGCGAGCGACCCCATGGAGAGGATCGCGATCCAGGCAGGCAGCAACGCAGCCAGCCAGAGTGGCCGGGCAACACGGGACAGCATCAGGCATTCTCCGCAGGCAGAAGAAAGGGATCTCGATAGACGAGCCGCTCGAGCGCGGCGGCCCGGGGATCGCGGGCCACGCCCACCTCCTCGACGCCGCGGCCGGCGGTGGGCACCGTCTCGACCCACGCGCCGCAGCAGACCCTGCCGTCTTCCGGCAGGCAGCCGTTGGTCTCGAGGGTGTGCCGCATCCGGCCCACGAGCGCCGCCGCATCATCGGCGAAGGGCCGCGTGGCGAGCGCCGCCTGCACGTCGGCGAAGGATCGCTCGCTGCCGAGGCGATACGACATGTTGCCCAGGTGGCAGAGCGCCGTGGACTGCCGGCCTTGATCGATGTCGGCCGCGAGCATGGCCGAATCGCGGCTGCGGACGGCGGCGAGAAAATTCCCGAAATGATCGGCCACGTGGTCGCGTGCCGGCTGTTGAATCGTTTGGACCACCGCCCCCGCCGGATCGCGGATGACCGCCTCGGCCGCCTGCGTCTTCCAGTGGAGCGTGCCCTCCGTGCCGTGGAGCACGACGCCCGGTGCCAGGCCGTCGATCGGCGTCGTCTTTTCGAGCCCGCACACCTCCGTGACGAGCGTGACATTCGGAAAGAGCGTGATCGAGGTCTGTGTGTGCGGCGTCTCGGCCGCGTCGTGGTAGCCCGCACGGGTGCCGAAGCTGATCGTGGCCTCGCCGGGCCCTTCGAGGCCGAGCAGCAGCCGGATCACGTCGAGCAGGTGGATGCCGTTGTTGCCCAGTTCGCCGTCGCCCGTCGACCAGAACCAGTGCCAGTCGTAATGGAAGTGCGGCCGCGTGAGGGCCGCGAGCGGCGCGGGGCCGCAGAAGAGGTCGTAGTCGACGCCCTCGGGCGGCGGGAACGAGCCGGGCCCGCCGATCGGCTTGCGATGCCCCTGGTAGATCGCGCGGGCCAACGTCACCCGGCCGATGCCGCCCTCCGCAAGAAACTTCCGCGCCTCGGGCAGGCAGGCGAGCGAGCGGGCCTGCGTGCCCACCTGGCAGATCCGCTTGTGGCGACGGGCGATCTGCACCATCCGCCGCCCCTCCTCGATCGAATGGCTCACCGGCTTCTCGACGTAGACATCCTTGCCGGCCTGCATCGCCCAGATGGCGGCCAGCGCATGCCAGTGGTTGGGCGTGGCGACGGCGACGACGTCGAGCGACGTGTCGTCGAAGACCTTCCGCAGGTCGATCGCCACTTCGGGCCGCGTGCCCTGCCGCTTCTCGACACGGTCGGCGAGCTTCTCGGCGCGGCTGCGATCGGCATCACAGACCCAGCGGACGCGGCACCCGTGCCGGTCGGCGAGCTGATCGACGTGCACCTCGCCACGGATTCCGCAGCCGAGCACCGCCGCCTGGATCGTGTCGTTGGCGGCCACGGCCCGCCGGCCGGCGACGGCTGCGGCCGAAAGGCCGCCGGCCTGCACGAGAAAGATTCGGCGTGAACAACCCCGCGTCATGGCAGGTCTCCTCGATGATCAGGCGACGATTTCGGTGACCACCCGCTGCCGCTCGACGCCGGTCAGCCGCTGGTCGAGCCCCTGAAACTTGAACGTGAACCGCTCGTGGTCGATCCCCATGAGATGGAGGATCGTGGCGTTGAAGTCGTTCACATGGACGGGGTTCTCGACGACGTTGTAGCTGAAGTCGTCGGTTTCGCCGAACGAGAAGCCCCCCTTCGACCCGCCGCCGGCCATCCACATGCAGAAGTTCCGTGGATGGTGGTCGCGGCCGTAGTTGTCCTTCGTGAGCGTGCCCTGGGAGTAGACCGTGCGGCCAAACTCGCCCCCCCACACGACGAGCGTCTCGTCGAGCAGGCCGCGG
>JBJTSM010000295.1:0-2812 GCA_046076685.1 Planctomycetia bacterium
GTCGCCGGCACCGGTGGCAAGCAGTTGACGCCACTCCAGAAGAGCCAGCGGGAGATCCTGCTGACCGGGCTGGCGATCATCAAGAAGCTCGAGTCGGATCCTTCCCGCGCGCCCTTGCAGAAGGTGATCGACGGACGTCCGTGAACGACGCCGACGGGAGCCTGTCGGCGGGCGTCCATCGGGTCTTCATGGGCGGCCCGTTCCTTTGACAGGGATTCGGGCGCTGGTCACACTAAACAGGGAGGGGCTGCCGGTCTTCCGGCAGCCCCTTCTCGCGTCAAGGCTGTCGAGTGCCCGTTTGGACCGAAAGAGGAGCCGAGCCGGATGAATATGAAAGCAGTCACGGAATCAGTCGATCATGCCGAGGGGGCCTCCGCCCGGCGTCCCACCACTCGTCGACAATTCATCGGGGCGGGCAGCCGCACCGCGGCCGTTGTTGCGGCGACGAGCCTGTCCGGCACGCTCCTCTCCGGCCGGTCGATCCCGCACGTCCACGCCGCCGGCACGGATGAGATCCGCGTGGCGCTGATCGGCTGCGGCGGCCGCGGGGGTGGCGCGGCCGTCGACGCGCTCTCGGTGCCCGGGGCGCCGATCAAGGTGGTGGCCATGGCCGACGTCTTTCGCGACCGTGCCGACATCGTCAAGCGGTCGCTCGGCGAGCAGTTCAAGGAGCGTGTCGACGTGCCCGATGAGCGGATCTTCATCGGCATGAACGGCTACAAGCAGGCGATCGACTGCCTCCGGCCCGGCGACATCGCGCTGTTTGCCACGCCGCCGGCCTTCCGGGCGCCGCATTTCGCTTACGCCATCGAGAAGGGCGTGCACACCTTCATGGAAAAGCCGGTGTCGGTCGACGGGCCCACCACGAAGCGGATCATCGCGCTGGCGGCCAAGGCGACGGAGAAGAATCTCAAGGTGGGTGTGGGCCTGATGTGCCGCCACTGCGATCGCCGCCAGGAGCTTCTCGAGCGGCTGCGGGCCGGCGAGGCCGGCGACCTGATCTCCTTCCACGGGTATCGCGAGCACAATCCGCCGCACAATCTCGATCTCGCGCCGGGCCCGAAGGACATGAACGAACTGCTCTGGCAGATCAAGCGCTTCCACAATTTTCTCTGGGCCTCGGGCGGCATTTTCAGCGACTACTGTGTGCATCACATCGACGAGGTCTGCTGGATGAAGGGGAGTTGGCCGGTGAGCGCCGTGGCGATCGGCGCCAGGCAGCTGCGGGGCGTGCTCGACGACCAGAACTTCGACAACTACGGGATCGAGTACACGTTCGACGACGGGGCGAAGTTCTTCTATACCTGCCAGGTGATGAAGGGCTGCGACAGCAAGTTCGGGCTGTGGGGCCAGGGCACGAAGGGGGCGTTCGCGATCTCGACGAGCGGCCACTCCCCCGCCCGGTGTGCGATCTACAAGAGCCAGCGGGTCGACAAGGACAACGTCGCCTGGGCGGCCGAGCAGCCCGAGCCGAATCCCTACCGCCGCGAGTGGGAGCACCTCGTCGCGGCGATCATCGCCGACGAGCCCTACAACGAGGCGGTGCGGGGCGCGGAGGCGAGTCTCGCCACGGCGATGGGCCGATTCGCGGCACACACCGGCAGGCCGGTGACTTACGCCGAGATGCTCGACTGCCCCGACGACCTGACCGCCGGTGTGGACAGCCTGATGGACGACTCGCCGCCGCCCGTGGTGGCCGACGCCGAGGGCCGCTATCCGGTGCCGATGCCGGGCAGGTACAAATACGAGTATCGCAGCTGACGATCAGACCGTCGCCGACGGCCGACACGTGAAGGAGGAACGATGCAAAAAGTCTGGGTGCTGTTGCTCGCGCTGCTCGCCGGCGTGCTCGTGCTGATCGGCATGAGCGGGACCGGCACCAAGAAGCCGCCGGAGGTGGCCAAGCCTGCCCCGGCGCCGATCCAGACCCGCCAGACGCTCAAGAAAACGACGCAGAACGTGCTCGAACTGTCGGAGGCGGTCGCGCAGGGGGGCGTGCGGGCGGATCTGTCGATCAAGAGCCAGGGGCTCGAGGTCGCATCGGAGGCGTATCGCACGAGCGTCGGCAAGCTTTCGATCATCGCCGTCGACCAGAAGATGAACTTTTTCCAGGCGGAGAACGATCGCAAGCCGAAGGACTACAAGGAGTTCATGGACCGGATCATCGAGCCCGGGAAGCCCGACGGCATCATGCTGCCGATGCTGCCCTACTACCAGGAATATGCCTACGATCCCGAGGCGAAGGAACTCGTCGTGATCGAGTTCCCGGCGAAAAAGGAGCAGCGGCAGAAGGAGACGACGAGCGCCATCGGGCTGTGAGCGGATCCAGCAGGCTCAGCGTTCAGGCTCAGCGCTCCGCGGCGTCTTCCGGGCTGCCGTACGTCGGCAGGCGGCGGTCGGGCACCTCGAGGGCGAGCAGGTGCAGGGTGGTGACATAGATCCGCCCGCCGTACAGGCCCCAGCGGTCGGGGACGCTCCCGAGCGGATCCCAGCTGCCCGCCCGCGGTCCCTGCCGCTCCTGCGTCTGCTCGAGCGTGGCTGCCAGCTGGTCGTACCAGTCGGTCCATTCGTCGCCCCCGGTGTGGACGAGCACCTGGGAGGCGTAGTACCAGAGGTAGCAGTCGCGGCTCTTCACCTGTGCCGTGCCGTAGACCGGCCGCAGGGACTCAAGCGCCCGGGCCGACTCCTGCACGCGGCGGTCGGCTGCGGTCCAGCCGGTGTGCAGCCGCATGAGCGTGCCGACCGCCGTCATGCAGCCGGCCGAGAGCTGCGACGGCCGCTGCTGCGGGTTACGGGGGTTGTAGTGATACTT
>JBJTSM010000296.1:0-2626 GCA_046076685.1 Planctomycetia bacterium
CGCGTTCACGCTCGTGGAGCTTTTGGTCGTGATCGCGATCATCGGCACGCTCGTGGGCCTGCTCCTGCCGGCGGTGCAGTCGGCCCGCGAGGCGGCGCGGCAAAGCCAGTGCGCCAACAATTTCAAGCAGATCGGGGTGGCGATCCACAATCACGTCTCGGCCAGGAACGTCTTCCCGCCAGGCCTCAGGTCGTACACGACTCCGAAGTCGTCGAGTTCCTGCCCGGCGAATCAATCAGACTGGGACGGGAAAAAAGGGTTTTCCTGGGCGTTCCTGATCCTTCCCTATATGGAAGGTGACGCGGATTATGACAGGTGGTTCACGACCAACGGCCGTGATCAATCCGTGATGCAGGGACGAATCGTGCCCCAGTTCTCATGCCCCACGCTGCCGTTTCCCAGGACAGTGGGCGTACACCAGCATCCCTCGTACGTAGCGATCAGCGGTGCCAATAAGGATTCGAAGGGGTGGGTTGCTGCGGGCGCGTACAAGTCCTGTGCGGCATACCGAGACTCGAACGCGGGCTATCGGAATCGAGAGCTTGCCATGGGATACTTGCCCATGAATGGAATCATGCAGCCGAATGGGGACTGCAAGCCGTCTGCTGTCACGGATGGCCTCTCGAAGGTGGTGCTTGTAGGCGAGATATCTGATTGGATCGCTTCTTCGGGTGCCTGCACGAGCACGACCTATTGCCATGGGCCTAGCACGGGCAATGGCAACTTTGCAATCGAGGGCACCACGTCTCCCGTGGCATGGTGGGCTTATGACGGGAATGATGCACTCCTGATCGCCGATACACAACTCGTATGGAACTGGGGCTCCGCATCGGCCTTCGGAAACGTGACAGGAATCATCAATCCGCTGGGCACCCGGGTCAGCAATGGTGATGCAGACGACAATCAGCTCAATTGGCGCAAAAATGCGTCCAACTGCAACGTGCCGATTCGCTCGGCTCATGCAGGAAAAGGGGCGTTTCTCCTGTTTGCTGACGGAAGCGTGCAGTTCCTGGCCGAGGGCATCGACACCAACCTGTTCAAGGATCTCGCGGTCCGCGACCAGGGGCTCGTCAAGCAACTTCCGTAGCAGCCGCGCCGAAAGAAGAGGAACGCCGAACATGTCTTACCTCACTCGCCTGCACGGACCATGGCTCCCCGTCGCCGTACTGACCACCCTTTGCGGCTTGGCTGCGGGCTCGGGCTGTGCGCCGTCGAACAAGGCCGGCGTGACCGGCACGGTCACGCTCGGGGGCAAGCCCATCGAGAACGTGCGGGTGACATTTACACCTGACCGGGGGCCCGGCGGCGCGGGTAACACCGCCGCCGACGGCACCTATACGCTCTTTGCCGGCCCGCGGGACAAGGGTTTCGTCGTCATCGGGCCGTGCCGCGTCCATTTCACCGATCTGAACAGCGACCTCAACGTGGCCCCGCGTCTCCCGCTCCACTACCTGTCGAGTGCCACGAGTGGCTTTGCGGTCGACCTGAAGCCGGGCCCGAACGTCTGCGACTTCGACCTCGAGGCGAACCCGGCGGCGAGGAAAACGAAGTGACCGGAAAAAGGGGACGCAGCTCTTTTCCGATTCTCGGGCGGCAGCCACGCCGCGCGAAAAAGAGCTGCGTCCCCTTTTTACCTTCGGGGACTGGATCTACGCTCCGAACGGATCGAGGACGTTGACTTTCGCCTTGCGGAAATCGGTGACGTTGCGGGTGACGACCGTGAGCCGATGAAGCAGGGCCGTGGCGGCAATGAGGCTGTCCTTGACCGGCATGGCCGTTCCGGCCGACCGCATCTCGGCGAGGAGCCTTGCCCACCGCAGCCCGGTCTCGGCTGTCCAGTCCAGGCAGATGATGCGGCCGACGCCGCTCTCGAACCACTGCTCGAGCCGCTTGCGGCGGCTGCTTGACGGCAGAAGATCGATTCCGAATCGCAGCTCGCCGAGAATGATCGGATCGATGGCGACGTCGCGTTCATGGCGACGGAGCCAGTCGACGACCCGCGCATCGGGCCGTGGCCGCGTGGGCTCGCTGAGAACATTCGCATCCACGAGGTATTTCACGGCGGCTCACAGGTCGTCGGTCGATTCCGAGGCCACGCCGACGAAGAAGCCCTTTTCCGGACAGGAAAGCAACCAGTCGGCGAGCCCCTCGTTGGGTGATGGCTCGCACCGCCGCAGCCGATACTCACCGCGGTCGATCCGCTCGATCTCGAACTCCTGGCCGGGTTTGATGTCGTCCTGCTGCCGGACGGAAGCCGGCAGAACGATCTGGCCCTTGCTCGAAACACGCGTGTGCATAGAAGTAAGATACCGTCTTACTCAACGGCATTCAAGCCCTTGAACGGCCATTGGGTGAACCCGGTGGGGGGCGTCGCGGGCCAAAAAATTCTGGCCGCACCTGGCGGATCCGCCAGGTGCGGCGAAATCTCGCCAGAGCTAGTTTGAGTTTGAGGGGCGGATGACGCCTCGCAAGTCACATACAAGAACCAAGAACCCGCGATCGGCCGGGTAGGCGTCCCGACACGCGGGCAGGTCTCCGGGAGGGCAATCATGCACGCTTTTCGATCGCTCGGTTGTCGCCGCGGCGCGTTCACGCTCGTGGAGCTTTTGGTCGTGATCGCGATCAT
>JBJTSM010000297.1:0-2037 GCA_046076685.1 Planctomycetia bacterium
CCTTTCGCCACCGCATGGCGGGGACGTTGGCAGTCTGCCTGCTGCCGAGGTTCGAGGGCGGGCACGGATCGACGATAGGTATGCATGACTCACCTCGCGATGAATTGGACCGATTGCCTGCAGAATCGATCGGGGATGCCACGGCCACCCCGCCGGTCACCGACTCTCCATCACTCTAACCGAGAGATCGCCGACGCACAGGGGATTTTTGCGCAATCAAGCGCAACATGCGGGGGCTACGGTCCACCATCGAAATTCATGAAACTTGCCGGTGTTTCCCACATCCTGCCGCCGGCCTGGCTCGTTCGACCGACTCATCCCGGAGGCCGACCGCCGAAAGATCTACGGTGGAAATCGGGGACGGGAGCGGATTTCAATGTCGTCCGGTGGTGCGGCACTCGTGCTTCCGCAAAATCTGCTCCCGTCCCCGATTCTTCCCCGATTCTTCTCATGGCTTTCCCCGGCGCGGCCGCGGCTCCCGGCAGCGGGTGAGTGAGCCGCCGGGGATGAAGGTCGGGGAGACGCCGACCTGCACCTCGCTGCCGCCGAATTCGCCGGAGATCCGCCGGGCGAGCAGGTCGACCGCGAGCCGGCCGATCCGCTGCGGATGCACGTCGATCGTGGCCAGGCTCGGCCAGAGGCCGGCGACCAGGCTCCGCTCGTGGTTGCACGAGATGACCGAGATGTCGCGGCCCGCCACGAGTCCGCGGGTGGCCAGCGCCCGAAAGACGAGCGCCGCGATGCTGTCGGCCGGGCAGAAGATCGCCGTCGGGACTGCGGCCGATCCGCGGGCTGCCCGCCGACGTAGATGCTCCGTCGCCTCGTCGACGAGCGGCATGACCTGGGCCACGTCCATCACCGGCTGCAGCGGAAACGACGTGCCGCTCGCGGCCTTCGGATGCAGTTCGACGACGCTTCCACCCGCCCGCTCGACATGATCGCGGACGGTCCGACAGCGGATGGTGAACAGCGTGTGGTCGGGCTTGGGGTTCACGATTGCGATCTGCCGATGCCCCTGGGCGAGCAGCGCCTGGGCCGCCAGTTCGCCGACGCGCCGGTCGTCGGGATCGACCGCGTCGCCCGCCGCCCCCGCCGGCCGGCCGAGCAGCCAGACGAGCGGGGTCTCGCGGAGCGTTCCCATGATCCGTGGCATCATGGCACGGACGACATCCCCCTGGAGGGCCGCCTTTGCCAGGATGCCGTCGAATTTCACGCGGCGCAGCGACGTGGGCGGCTCGGCCGGATGCGGCACGTTGACGAGGATCGGATGGGCCCCCGCCTCCGCGAGCGCCTCCTCGGCGCCGTGGATCGCCTCGGCGACGACCGGCAGGCTCGCCAGCGTGCGGTCGATGCCGAACATCGCGATGGCGATCCGCTTGCCGACGAGCGGCTGTGGCCGCCCGCGGCCCGACCGGCCCCGCAGCGGCCGGTAGCCGAGCCGCTCCGCCGTGGCTCGCACCCGCTCGACGCACTCCGGGCTCACCTGGGGGTGGCCGCGAAGCGCCCTGCTTGCGGTGCCGGGAGAGACTCCGGCGTGTTCGGCGACCATGCGGATCGTGACAGCCATGCTCCAACTCTAGCCTCGGGCTTCGCGGTTTTGAAACAAGTCGCGTCCGTTCCGAAAGCCGGGTCCAGGGCCGGCACGCGGCCCGGCCGGCGCGATAGGAAACGCCCCCGGAAGCCAGGGCGGCCCGTGTGCCGCCCCTCAGCCGGTCGTGGTTGTGGATGTGCCGTTGACCGGGCTTTCCCCTGGATAGACTGTAATGATGATCAACGATTCAGCCGATCCCGCCGACCGCCTTTCTGCTCGCGACCGGGTACGCCGGGCACAGGCCCGCACGATGAGCCCCGCGGAGCGGCTCGCGGCCATGCGGCGACTCTTGGCTCGGTCCCGGGAGATCCTGGAATGCAGCCCCGCCGGGCTCGCTCATTTTCGGCGTCGCAACTTCGCGGCTCGCGCAGTCGGCCGGAAAGCAAGGATGGATGCCCATGACTCCTGACTTTCATCTCTTCGACGTACTCACGCGGCATGGCGTG
>JBJTSM010000298.1:0-3613 GCA_046076685.1 Planctomycetia bacterium
AACACCGCGGCGGGCCGCGTGATCGACACGGCGGAGGTGGTGCTCGGCGCCGGCGGTGAACTCGTCGCCGTGCGGTTCGACGTCCCCGGTCTGGAGACCCCCGGCCGTCGCGACCTCGCAGTCCGGGTGATCCCGCCCGCCGCCGACCGCACGCCGGCCGATGACCGGCAGGTGGCCGAGGTCGAGGTGGTCGACCGCGTCACCCAGGTGCTGCTCATGGCCGGCGGCCCGAGCCGTGAGTACCAGTTCATTCGAAACGTGCTCGAGCGCGACAAGAGCTTCGCGGTGGACGTCCTCCTCGCGACGGCCCGCAAGGGAACCTCGCAGGACGCCAGGACGATCCTGCCGGAGTTTCCCTCGACGCCCGAGGCGCTTGATGCCTACGACGCGATCGTCGCGTTCGAGCACGTTTCGCATGAACTGATATTCGCGACTCGGGCCGCCGGCCATCAGCAGCACCTGGGTGACGCGGTCGACCACCTCGACTTCGGCCACCTGCCGGTCATCGGCCGGCGTGCGGTCGGCGGCGGGCGGGATCACCCGGACTGCGAGGTCGCGACGGCCGGGCGTTTCCAGGCCGGGGACGTCGAACCGCACGGCGACGAGTTCACCGCCGGCGCCGAGCACCACCTCCGCCGTGTCGATCACGCGGCCCGCCGCGGTGTTCGCGGCATCGACGCCGACGCCGACGCTGGCGGCGTCGGCCGCGAGTTCGGCGAGTTCCACGCGGACGGTCTGTCCCGCGAGCCCCTGCGCCTGGAGGTAGGCCGTGACGGCGAAGCGGTCGCCCGGGAAGACGCGGGCCGGCACGAGGACGTCGGCGACCCGGACGTTGGTCGGAAGCCGGTCTGATCCGACGCCCAACGCGTGCACGGGCACGCCGGCCTTGCCGAGGGCTGCCACCGCCGCCACCGGGTCGATGCCGGCGTTGTTGGCGCCATCGGTCAGCAGGATCACGCCCGCCAGCGACCCCGCCGGCTCCTGGTCGAGCACGCGGGCGAGGGCCTCGCCCAGCCGCGTTTCGTAGCCGCGGGCGGTCAGCCGGTCCGTCCAGTCGGGCGCCGGCGGCCGCTGGGATGACCCGGTCGCGTCCGGGGCCGCCGCCGTGTCGGCGCCGGCGGCGGGATCGGCGGCCGTGGGCAGGACCGCGAGCGGCTCGGCATCGGCATCGAAACGCCAGAGCGACACCTCGTGCCGTGGAGCGAGTGCCGCGAGGAGCCCGCCGTCGCGCAGTAGGTCGATCGCCTTGCTCGACCGCGTGCCTGCCGATCGGTCGCTGTCGGAGCCATCCTGCTGGTCGTCGGCGGGCTCGTCGCGCAGCGTCATGCTGGCGCTCGAGTCGACGAGCACGGCCACCCGCGACGGAAAGACGATCTCGTGCTCCGCCGTGCGCTCGAAGTCGAGGTAGGCGGCGGCGACGGCCGCGACCGCCCCGAGCCGCAGGGCCGCGAGCACCAGCCCCACGCCGCGGTGCAGTTCGGCGGCATCCCGCCGGTACATCCAGAGCACGAACGCCGCGATCGCCGCGAGTGCGACCACCAGCGCCGGCATCTGCCACCACTGCGAGAAGCCGTCGATCAGCCCGCTGGTGATGCGGTGCTGCACCCGCTCGGACGAGCCGAGCAGGTACCATGGCGAGGCCACCGCCGTGGGCAGGAGCGACGCAGGCGACGGCAGTCCGGAGAAGGTGAGTGGAGGCATGGGCACTGGGCGGGGGCTGGTCAGCCGGCGGATTTCCGTCGGGCAGCGGCATGGTAGCTGGCCGAAAACGCCACGAGTTGTTCGATGACGAGAATGGCCGCGAGCAGGTGCAGGAGAGGTTTCGTCAAGGGCGCGCCGGCCAGCGTGGTGGTGTCGGGCTGGAGCGACTCGGCCCGGTCATACTGAAAGGGTATGCCGGCGAGCACGCGGTCGAGCCGTTCACGCCCGATCCGCTCCAACTGCCCCTCGTCGGGCTTCACGTTCACCGCGAAGACCCGCTCGCGTTCGGTGCCGTCGGTGCGACGCCAACGGGCGGTGTAGCCGCCCGCGACGGACGTGTCGGCAAGGGTGGCCTCCAGCGGACCCCCGGGGGAAGCGACCGCCGTCTGGTGCACCAGCGCCCCGTCCGGAGGCACGGCCACGTCGACCTCGATCTCTTCGACGGCCGGATCGAGCCGCACCTTCACCGCATCGCCGACTTCCAGCGATTCCGCCCGGCGGCGGCCGCGGGCCAGATGGCTCTCCAACTCCAGCATCACGACCACCCAGCTGGGATTACCCCGGGCCCAGTTGTTCCAGGTCGGGGCGGCCGTCGTCAGCACCGCCACGACCATGCCCTCGCCGTACGGCCGTTCGATCACCAGCGGACCGCCGGTGCGCAGCGACAGCAGCCGCCGCAGGCCGCCGGCCACCGCCGGCTCGAACCCCCGTTCGACGGCCATCGACCGCTCGATGCGGACGGCGTCGAGCAGCGGGTTGCGCTGGCCGGAGAGCACGGCCACGACCGGGTGTTCCTCGACGACGACGTCGGGGGTGGCCGTGGCGCCGCCGGCGTCCAGGAGGTCGACCGGCCCGGCCAGCGGCACCGGAAAGAGGCCTTCGCCACCACGGTAGAGCGTGCGGTTGATGCCGTCGGCCTTCGATCGCGGGCCGGTGAAGAACACGACGCCGCCACCGGCCCGGGCGAAGGCCTCGAGCGCGGCGACCTCCGGCGCGTCGAGCCGTTCGACGTCGAGGAGCCAGATGCAGGCGAATGCCGTGAGGTCGAGCGTGGCCAGGCTGCGCGGCGGCTCGATGCGGGGCCGCAGTCCCGTGGGGGCGCCTGCCCAGGGGGCGAGCGCGGTGGCGACGTAGAAGGCATCACCGGCGCGGGATCCGCCCGCGGGATCACCGTCGATGAGCAGCACGTCCACGCGATCGACCACGTCGACCGCCAGGCTCCGCTGGTTGTCCGCCGCGACAGCGTCCGCGGCGATCCTCGCCTCGAGCAGGTGCGAACCCGCCTTCGTGAAGCGGACGTCGAACCGCTGCGTGCCCACGCCACCGGCGGGGATCTCGGCGATCCGCACTCCCGGCCGGCCGAGGCCATCCTCGCGGAGATCGACGGCGACGTCGCGGGCCGGTCGGTCCGAGTCGTTGCGGATCGCCAACTCGATCGGCACGAGCACGCCCGTGGCGGGAACGCCGCCCGCCATCTCGAGACGTTCCACCGTGAGGTTGCCGGGCTGGCGTCCGTCTCCCCCTTCGGCCGCGCAGTCGACCAGCCGCAATTCGCATCCCGCGTCGGCGAGCTCACGCAACAGCGCGGTCGTCTCCTCGTCGGCCTTCCAATCCTTCGCGCGGAAGTCGCTGACCAGCCAGATCACGTTGGCGGCACCGGTTCCGTCGCCGATCAAGCCGGCCGCCGCCGCGACCGCCGCGCGTGGCCCGGCGGCGGTCGCGGAGGGAGGCCGGCCGGCCAGTTCGTCGCGTACTTCCTGGACAAGCCGAGGCGTCACGGTCTCGAACGGGACGTCGAATCCCTCCGCGGCGGCCTGCGGGCCCCGGGCCGGCCGCCGATCCTTGCCCGACTCGTGCGGGCCGGCCGCTTCCCGCGACAGCCGTCGGTCGAATTCCGAAAAGCGGCCGATGG
>JBJTSM010000299.1:0-3508 GCA_046076685.1 Planctomycetia bacterium
GTGGCCACCGCCGGCGAGCAGGGGCAGCCGTTCGACGCCCGGGCGCTCGCCGCCGCGCTCGACAGCCTGGCCGACACCGAGTCGCTGGCCCTCGGCGTCGCGATCGACACCGAGAAGGATCGGCTCTTCATCGAGAATCGCACGGTGGCGGTGCCGGGCTCCCCTGCGGCGCTGGCGATGGTCGGCTCCGACAAGGGGCGATTGACGGTGCCCATGCCGCCGGCCACCAACGGGAATCGCCCGGCCGTCTCCGCGCACCTGGTGCAGCCGGTGCCCGATGCCTCACGGCAGGAGCTGCTCGCCCTGCTCGACCAGGCCCTGCCCGCCGCCAGCATCGATCCGCTCACGAAGACGCTCGCCCTGCTCCTGCGTGAGGCGATCTCGTCGGTCCTCGGCACCGGTGGCATCGATGCCGCACTGAGCGTCGATCCGCCGGCCGGTGGCAAGAGGGCCCCCCTGCCCTGCATCACGGCGGGCGTGCGGGTGAAGGATGGCGCCAGCCTTGAAAACCGGATCAAGCAGTCGTTCGGCGGCAAGAACGCGGCCCAGCGTGCGCTGCCGCCGGGCGTCGACGTGGCGTTCGACTCGGGCAAGGTCGGCACGACGAACCTGCACACGATCACCGTCGACCTGAACGGCACCGATGCCGCCGAGAGCCTCGGGCAGTCGCTCACGCTCACCCTGGCGGTCGCCCCCGACTACGCCTTCCTCGCCGCGGGCGACGATCCGCGGGGGCGGCTGGCCGCCGTGCTCGGGCCCGACGCCAAGACGGATCAACAGGCCAAGCCGATCGCGGCCATCGACGTGTCGGTGCCCCGCCTGATGGCCTATGCCGCCGAGAGAGGCGTCATGCCCGCGGAAGCTCTGCCCGCCGGTGAGGGTGCCGACGACGAGCAGCAGGGCGGCACCGTTCGGCTGCTCGTCCGGCCGATCGAACGGGGGATCGCCACCCGGCTGTCGGTCGACGCCGGTGCGGTCAAGACGATCGCGGCCGGGGCCGGCGCGGCGGATGCCGAGGGCGGGCCGCCGGGCCTGCCGATTCCCGGCGGGTTTCCCATCCCCGTGCCGGCACGATGATGGCCTGTGGCCGTTTGTTCACGCGTCGGATTGAATGGACCGGTCCGTTCAACGTCTGCGTGAGTGTGTTTCATTTTTCACCCCTCCACAAACTCCTCCCGTGATCACCAACAGCCCGACCGCCTGCAGTTCCCCCAGCCACGGCACCTCGAGCACGGCCGCCATCCGCACGCAGATCGCCGGCGCGAACGTGGCCGACCTCGCCCGCGAGCATGGCACGCCGCTCTATGCCTACGACGCCGACATGATCCGCCGCCGGTGCCGTGACCTGGCGGCCTGGGATACCGTCCGCTTCGCGCAGAAGGCCTGCTCGAACCTGGCCGTGCTCGATCTCATCCGCCGCGAGGGCGTGGTGGTCGATGCGGTGAGCACCGGCGAGATCCATCGGGCGTTGCAGGCGGGCTACTCCGCCCACGCCCCGCAGGCCACGGGTGCCGACGGCCTGCCCCCCGTGCATCCGATCGTCTATACCGCCGACATCTTCGACCGTGCGAGCCTCGATGCGGTGGCGAAGCTCGGCATCCACGTCAACTGCGGCTCGGCCGACATGATCGAGCAGTTGGCCGAACGCGTGCCGGGGGCGAGCATCACCCTGCGGGTGAACCCCGGCTTCGGCCACGGCCACAGCCAGAAGACCAACACGGGCGGCGAGGGCTCGAAGCACGGCATCTGGCACGAGGAGATCCCCGAGGTGCTCCGCCGCGCCGAGTGGGCCGGGCTCTCGGTGAGCGGCCTGCACATGCACATCGGCAGCGGCACCGATCTGGCGCATCTGGCCGAGGTGGCCGGCGCGCTCGAACGCGTGGCGATCGAGATCGGCCGGTCGCTCACGGTGGTGAGCGCCGGCGGCGGCCTGCCGGTGCCCTACAAGCCGGGCGAGGTCCATGCCGACCTGGGCGGCTATTTTCAGCTCTGGGATGCCACGCGAAAGAAGCTGGAAGATCGGTTCGGCCACCGCATCCGCCTGGAGATCGAGCCGGGCCGGTATCTCACGGCCGAGTCGGGCTACGTCGTCACGGAGGTCCGCGCGGTCAAGCGGCAGGGCGCGCGGAAATACCTGCTCGTGGACGCCGGCTTCAACACGCTGGCCCGGCCCGTGCTCTACGGCTCCTACCACCCGATGAGCCTCTGCCCGGTGGTCTCCGGATCGGCCGCCGCGGGCATCGCGGAGGAGGTGGCGGTGGGCGGCCCGTTGTGCGAATCGGGCGACATCTTCACCCAGACAGACGGCGGCTTCGTGGCCTCGCGATCGCTGCCGCCGGCGCAGGTGGGCGACCTGCTCGTGATCGAGATCGCGGGCGCCTACGGCTTCGTGATGGCGAGCAACTACAACTCCAAGCCCCTGCCGGCCGAGGTGCTCGTCGACGGCGGCAAGGCCCGGCTCGTCCGCGCCCGCCAGACGCCCGAGGATCTCGTCCGCGGCGAGACGGTGTGATTCACTCCCGCGTCGCGCGGTAGTGCAGGCAGACCCATTCGCCGTCCTGCACGCGATCCGGCCGCCCGAGCCGCGGGTCGAACACGTCGCGGACCCGGCGCTCGCGGTCGGCCAGGATGCCGGCGAGGATCAGGTGCTTCTCCGTTCTCGCGATCAGGTCGTCGGCCAGCTCGACGATCGTGTCGGCGAACAGGTTGGCGAGCACGATGGTCCAGCGGCCGGGCACGTCGGCCAGCGGCGTGGTGTCGAACATCACGCTGAGCCCATTGCGGTCAGCCTGCGACCGCGCATCGGCGACCGCTACGGCATCGTGGTCGATGCCGTAGGCCTCCGCCCCGAGGTGGGCCGCCGCCAGGGCGAGGATGCCGGAGCCGCAGCCGACGTCGAGCACGCGGTCGGCGGGCGCCGCGTCGAGGATCGCCACGAGTTGTTCGAGGACCTGCCGGGTCGTGGCATGCTGGCCCGTTTCGAACCCCTGCCCCGGTTCGATCACGAGCGCCCCTGGTGCCTCCTCCCAGGGCGGCGCGACGACGAGACGGCCCACGCGGAACACGGGAAAGTGAACCCGCCACGCCGTCGACCAATCCTCGTCGGGCACATCCTCCCAGCGGGCTACGGCGGTGCCCGGCAGGCACGCCTCGACCGCGCTGCGGACTTCCGGGCCGGGCGACTCGAACCACGCCCGCAGGCGGACGGTCGGTGCGGGAGGCACCGGCGGGCCATAGTCCCAGGTCTGCGGCAGGGGCGGGTCGATGCCACGGTCGCCTTCCTCGGCGATCCCGGCGGCGCCGAGTTCGAACATCTCCAAAGAGATGGTGGAGAACTGCAGCCGGTCCACGCCATCGACGACAAGGGCGATCCAGGAAGCCATCGACGTACGATACGGTCTTGGGGTGAATTTCAGGAGTGGTGGGATGGCCCGTCACCATGAATGGGCCGCGGCAGCACCCGCAACTCTCCCGGAATCCGCGGCGTTGCCCCGCGATGGCCGCAGAC
>JBJTSM010000300.1:0-5287 GCA_046076685.1 Planctomycetia bacterium
GAACCTTCCGAGGCAAAACAGATAGATACGGCGCTCGTCGACCCGCACCGCGGGCCGGCGCTGCGTCAGGATCTCGAACTTCTGCGGCTGGCGCTCGAGCCGTTGGCCGGTGATCGTGGGCAGCTTCCGGCGCCCACCGGCCTGGCGTCACGCACGCTCCGCTTCATCGCGGAGCAGGAGTCGGCCGCGCGGGCCGCCTCCATGCAGCCGGCCCCGACGCCACGCGGCTTGTCGGCCGAAGATGCGTTGCCACGCGGCCGCGGCGGCCGGGCGTGGGTCGATCGCGTCATCATGGCCGCCACGGCGTTGGCCGCCTGCGTGCTCGTGGCGCCCCTCCTGCTCGACTCCATCGCCCAGGCGCGTGCCCGGCGGGCGGAGCGGAATCTGATCAAGACCTCGGGGGCGTTGCAGGGCTACGCGGACGCCCATCGCGTATTTCCCACGCCTCCCGGTTCGGGCCCGCTGTCGCGGGCGGGACTCTATGCTCCCACGCTCGTCTCGGAGCATCGTCTGGCGGCCGACGACGGCACGCTCGTCTGCCCGGACACGGCCCTCTCCCGCAGCGGTACCTTCCGGGTGCCCACGCTCGAGGAACTCAAGGCGGCGGTCGGCACGCCGCAGTTCGAGGAGATGGTGCGGACGATGGGGGGCGACTACGGCTACACGCTCGGCCATCGCGATCCATCGGGCAGCCTGCAGCCGAACCTGAATCGGCGGCGGGCCCATCATCCCATCATGGCCGACGCACCGGAGCAGGGTGACCGCAGCGTCAACCATCCCGACGGCTACCACCACGTGCTCTTCGAGGACGGCCACGTGAAGCGGCTCGCTCCCGACGACCTGCACCGCGACGACCATCTTTTCAAGAATCACGAGGGCAAGATCGCCGCCGGCATCGACGACGAAGATGCCGTGATCGGCGACTCCCACGACCAGCCGTAGGCCGGTGGCTGCGTCGACCCTGGCGTGGCTACTTCGTCGCGAGCGACTGCTTCGCGGCGGCGGCGATCGCGTCGGCCGTGATGCCGAAGTGCTTGTAGAGCGCCGGGGCCGGGCCGGACGCGCCGAAGCCCTTCATCCCCACGAAGCGGCCGTGTGGTCCGATCCACCGCTCCCAGCCGAAGCCACCGGCCGCCTCGCACGCCACCCGCGCGGTGACCGCCTTGGGCAGCACGCTCTCCCGGTAGGCCTCGTCCTGCTCCTCGAAGTGATCCCAACTCGGCATGCTCACGACCCTGGCGTGAACGCCCTCCGCGGCCAGCTTCTCGGCGGCCTCGAGGCAGAGCTGCACCTCGCTGCCGGTACCGATCAGGATGCACTGTGGCCGGCCGTCGGCGGCGTCTTTCAGCACGTAGGCCCCCTTGGCCACGCCCGCGGCCGATCCGTAATGCGCCCGGTCGAGCGTGGGGAGGTTCTGTCGCGAGAGCACGATCACCGCCGGCCGGTCGGCCCGCTTGATCACCGCCCGGTAGGTCTCCGCCACCTCGTTGGCGTCGGCCGGTCGGAACACGCTGAGCCCCGGCACCGCGCGGGCGCTGGCGAGCTGTTCGATCGGCTGGTGCGTGGGGCCGTCCTCCCCCAGGCCGATCGAGTCGTGGGTGAGCACGTAGATCACCCCGAGGTTGCCGATCGCCGAGAGCCGCAGTGACGGCTTCAAGTAGTCGAAAAAGACGAAGAACGTGGCGCAGTAAGGACGCAGGCCCGAGAGGGCCATGCCGTTGCAGGCCGCCGCCATGCCATGTTCGCGGATGCCGAAGTGGAAGTTGCGGCCTGAGAACGAGCCCGGCCCGAAGTCGCCGGCACCGGGCACGAGCGTCATCGTCGAAGGCGCGAGGTCTGCCGAGCCGCCGAGGAACCAGGGCACCGCGGCGCTCAAGGCCTGGATCACCTTGCCGCTCGACACGCGGCTGGCGAGCCCCTTGGCGTCGGCCGGGAAGCAGGGGATGGCCGATTCCCAGCCGGCCGGCAGGCTGCCCGAGAGGAAGCCGGCCAGCTCCGCGGCCAACGCCGGGTGCGACTTCGCCTGCTCGGCCACCGTCTTCTGCCACGCCTGGTGGGCGTCGCGGCCGCGGGCGCCCAGCGTCGCGGCGAAGCGTGCGGGCACGTCAGGGGGGACGAGAAACTGCGCGTCGGTCGGCCAGCCGTAGGCCGCCTTGGCCCCCTTGATCTCGTCGGCCCCGAGGGGCGCGCCGTGCGATTCGTGCGAGCCGGCCTTTTTCGGCGCGCCGTAGCCGATCACGCTCTTCACGATCACGAGCGTGGGCTTCCGCTGCTCGTTCTTGAACGCCTGCAGGGCCTGCTTCAGGCTGCCGGTGTCGTTGGCGTCGGCCACGTGCTCGACCCGCCAGCCGAGCCCCTCGAACTTCTTCGCCACGTTTTCGGTGTAGGCGAGATGCGTCTCCCCCTCGATGGTGATCGAGTTGTCGTCGTAGATCCAGCAGAGATTCGCGAGCCCGAGGTGACCGGCCAGCGAGGCGGCCTCGGCGGCCACCCCCTCCATCAGGTCGCCGTCGCTGCAGAGCACGTAGGTGTCGTAGTCGAAGACGACGTGGCCCGGCGTGTTGTAGTGCGCGGCCAGCCAGCGAGACGCCATCGCCATGCCCACGGAGTTGCCGCAGCCCTGGCCGAGCGGGCCGGTGGTCGTCTCGATGCCGGAGGTCATGTGGTGCTCGGGGTGGCCCGCACACACGCTGTCGAGTTGACGGAACTTCTTGATTTCGTCGAGCGAGACGGCCGCCTGGTCGGCGGAGCCGGCCGATCCATGGGCGGCGGTGCGGCGAATGCCCGCCAGGTGGATGAGCGAGTAGAGCAGCATCGAGGCGTGGCCGCAGGAGAGCACGAACCGGTCGCGGTTGGGCCAGAGCGGATCGGCCGGGTCGTACCGCAGGAAGTCCTTCCAGACGGTGTAGGCCACGGGCGCCAGCGCCATCGGCGTGCCGGGGTGGCCGCTCTTGGCCGCCTCGACGGCGTCCATCGAGAGCGTGCGGATCGTGTCGATGGCCAGCCGATCGACGTCGGTGGCGTGGGGCGGGCGCGCGGCGGGGGCGGAAGGTGCGGTCATGGGAAGATCGGCTCCGTGGACTTCGTGTGGTTCGTGGCGGGAAGTGTAGAAGCCCGTCGGAACCGCCGTCAACGCGGGCGTCAGCGGGCCATGTGGTGCCGGTATTCGTCGTCCAACTCGACGTAGCTCCGGCGGCAGAGCCGGGAGAGCGTGTCGGCGTCGACCGTGCCGGTGTAGATCCGGGCGAGGTATTCGAGAAAGGCTTCGCGATACCGTGCCCCCCGGCCGTTCATGAAGAAGTCGGCGAGCCCGGAGATCTCGCTGTAGATCTGCGGCAGCCGATCGTCGGCCTGGAAGTCGCGTCGGCCGAGCGCCGTCAGTTCGGCCAGCGGCACGTGAAAGCCATCCTCGATCAGCCGCTCGCGTGCTCGTGCCGCGCGGCCGGCGTCGCGTCCGCCCACCGTCCAGCCCCACGGCTGCGGCTCGAGGCTCTCCATGTAGCAGGCGACCGCCTCGATCGCCCAGAAGCCGCACCGTTCACCGGCGAGTGGACTCGTGCGCCGCTTCTCGGCGAAGAGCTGATGGACGGCCTCATGGTGCACCGTCGTCGGCTCCTGCCCCTCGCCCTCGAAGAACCAGGCGGTGCGGGTGGGGGTCCAGTAGATGCCGAGCGTCCGCGCGATCGCGGGTTCGAGCGGTTCGAGCGCCGCGACATATTCCTGCCGGCTCACCGCGAGCTTGGCCAGGAACGGGTCGAGCGGACGGGGACGGCCGCGGCCCTCGAACCGTTGCTCCCATTCAGGTGGCTCGTACTGGAACGCCCCAAACACCTGCAGCCACGCGACGTGTGTCTCTTCGAGCCGCTGCGCGAGGTTCGCGGCCGCCTCCTCGTGGGCGGTCGTGGTGATCTGCCAATGATCCGAGGCGAACATGCGTCCGTGCCGGTCGAGGTCGAGGGGCTTGCGCGGCGGTGCGGTTTGCCCATCGGCCCCGGCCTTGGTCCAGCGTCCCTGCTCGTAGCGGTCGCCCTCGCGGTACCGCTGCTGCCGCCCCCGCGGCAGCCAGCCGAACTCGGCGGAGTGCTCCTCGCCCTTGTCGAGCCGTCGGGCGACCTCGGGCCAGACCCATGCTCCCTGCCGCTTCACCCATCCTCCCGCCTCCCGCGCCCGTTCGTGGTCGGGGTCGTCGCGGAGCACGCGATAGAGGAGCCGGATGGCCGCGGCGGTTCCCTGTTCGAGGGCGGGCCGCTCGTCGCCCGCCACCTCACGGGCCGGGGCGTCGCTCGTGCGGCTCGTGGCCACGGCGAGGGCGAACGTGCCGGAGGCCCGCGTGCGCCGCACCGCGAGAAAGTCCTCCCAGATCGACGCCTCCGCCGGCGTGTCGATCCAGTCCGGCGGGGCGGCGGCAGCGGCCGCCGGAATGGACAGGATGAACTGTCGGTCGCCCTCGTCGGGCAACTGCCAGCCGCCGATCAACGCCGCGAGCCGGTCGTGGCCGCCCGCCTCGCAGCGGCGCACGAGGCCGGCGGCCACCGCCGTCCACTCGGCGTCGAGATCGGCGGCGGTCTTCTCGGCTTGGGCGTTCACCGCCTGCCCGGCCTGCGGCCACGCAGCCGCTACCGCCACCAAGAACGTGAAGGCGCGACGTCGAAACAGCGTGCGCATGGTTGCGATGCCTGGGCTCAGCCGGCTGCTTGAGTCGCCGCGACGGTCTTCCTTTTCAGCTCTCCTCGGCGAAGGCCGAGTCGAACTGCCGCCGGCTCGGGGCGAAGTCGAGTTGCTGCACGAACTCGCAGGCCTCGGCGGCGCCGTGCTCGCGGTCCATGCCGCAATCCTCCCACTCCACCGAGAGCGGGCCTTCGTAGCCGATCTGGTTCAAGGCACGGATGATTTCCTCGAAGTCCACGCCCCCGCGGCCCGGCGAGCGGAAGTCCCAGCCGCGGCGGGGATCGCCGAAGTTGAGGTGGCTGCCGAGGATCCCGGTGCGTCCGTTCAAGAGCGTGACCGCGTCCTTGATGTGGACGTGATAGATCCGGTCGTGGAACGTGCGGATGAAGTCCACCGAATCGACGCCCTGCCAGTGGAGGTGGCTGGGGTCGAAGTTGAACCCGAACTCCTCGCGGCGGCCGATCGCCTCCAGGGCCCGCTGAGCCGTGATCGTGTCGAAGGCGATCTCGGTCGGGTGCACCTCCAGCGCGAACCGCACGCCACATTCCGCGAAGACGTCGAGGATCGGATGCCAACGCTCGGCGAACTCCGCGAAGCCGGCGGCGAGCATCGACTCGGG
>JBJTSM010000301.1:0-10856 GCA_046076685.1 Planctomycetia bacterium
GAGATGCACCGCAAAGCTCGTCTGGGTGCGGACGGCCCGCCAGAGCCCGCGGAAGGCGTCGGCGAATTTCCGCGACCACTTCCGGGGCATTTGGGTTCGGGGCCTGATGCGGGGCTGGTTGAGGAGATGGGTTCGCGAGGATCCCCGGGACCGGCTCGGAAAGTCCGTCGGCCACCGCTCGGCCATGCCGCCTACCCCACCTTCACGTAGGGATCGCCCTTCTTCCAGTTGCAGGGGCAGAGCTCGTCGCTCTGCAAGGCGTCGAGCACCCGGAGCACCTCGGCGACATTCCGGCCGACGCGGCCCTGGTTGACGTCCACCCACTGGATCACGCCGTTCGGATCGACGATGAACGTGGCCCGCAGGCAGTATCCCTCGGTCTTTTCGAGGATGCCGAGCTCCGCGGAGAGCTTTTGGGCGGCGATCAGCGGGAATTTGAGGTCCGCCAGATCGGGGTGGGCCCGCCGCCAGGCGAGGTGGGAATATTCGTTGTCGGTGCTGCCCCCCACGATGCTCGTGTCGCGGTCACCGAAGGCCTTCACCTGCTTGTTGAATTCGGCGATCTCCGTCGGGCAGACGAACGTGAAATCCTTCGGATAGAAGAAGTACACGACCCAGCGGCCGGCATAGTCGGCGTTGGTGAGCAGCTTGACGTCGTCCTTCCCGGTGCCGACACAGGCCTGGGCGGAATAGTGGGGAAACGCGTCGCCGACGGTGAGCATGGTAAGGTCTCCGGGGAAGAGCCGAAGAGTGTACGGGGCCTGACCGATGCGTTCAACAGACCAGCCACCCAGTCTCCGCCACGACCCGCTCACCGGCCGCACGGTCGTCGTGGCTCCCGGCCGGGCCGACCGGCCCAATGAGCTCGCAGGCGACAGCGTCCGCTGCCCGTTCTGCGCGGGCAACGAGTCGCTCACCCCCCCCGACCTGCTGCGTGCGCCCTGGTCTCCGACCGAGCCCTGGCGGGCCCGGATCGTGCCGAACCGGTTTCCCGTCGCCTTGGATGGTGACGCTTCCGCAGTTCGCGCCGCCGCCGAACGTTCTTCGGAAGCCGACCGACCCTCCCGCGGGGTGCACGACGTGGTGATCGAGTCGCCCACGCACGTGGGCAGCATCCTCGCCATCGACCCCACGGGCTGGCGGGAGGTCTGGGAACTCTGCCGCGAGCGACTGGCGGAGCTGTCGCGCCGCGGCGATCTCCGGTGGGCCACGGTCTTCAAAAATTCGGGCGCCCGGGCCGGCGCCTCGCTCGAGCACGTGCACAGCCAGCTCGTCGGCCTCGACTTCGTGCCACCGGCGATCGAGGCGGAGTTGCTCGCCGCCGGACGATCCGCCGACCCCTTCGGCGACTTCCTCGAGCAGGCGGCGGCCGAGGACCGCATCGTGGAAGAACGCGGGGATCTGGTGGCGGTGGCGGCCGCCGCGCCCCGCCAGCCGTTTGAGACCTGGATTCTGCCGCGGACGGCCGAGCGGTATTTTCACGAGACGTCCGCAGCCCACCTGGCGGCCCTCGCCGCCCTGACGCAATCGATCATCGGCCGGCTCGACAGGCTCGTGCCCGGGGCCCACTACAACTGGTGGCTCCATCAGCCCCCGTATGCTGCTCCCGGCGGCGAGCGGTCAGCGACGATACCCGCCCGTTGGCACTGGCACCTCGAAATCCTGCCGCGGATCAACGGCCTGGCCGGGTTCGAACTGGGGGCCGGCTGCCACATCACGACCGTGTCGCCTCGCGACTCGGCCCGCCTGCTCCGCGAGGCATGAATCGGCCTGTGGCCCGGCCAGTTTTCCCAAGCGGCACGAGCCCTCCAGCCGGACGGATGACGGGGGCCGGAACCGCGAAAAATGGGGTGTCGCCGTTTGGCGCGGGTGAGCAGAGCCCCGACAATCCTTGAGCATCCTTCTTGCAGGCCTGCGCCCGGGTGTTCTCCCAGGCTCCCGCCTCGCTCCACCGCCCCCTCCGGTTGCCCTATGTCGCCCGCCGTCCGGCTCGTCTTCGTCCTCCATGACCACCAGCCCGTCGGCAACTTCGACGGCGTCATCGAACACGCCTACCGCGACAGCTACCTGCCGTTCCTCGAACTGCTCGAACGGCACCCCGGCATCCGCCTGGCACTGCACACGAGCGGTCCGCTGGCCGAGTGGTTCGACCGCCACCATCCCGACTATCTCGACCGCCTGTCGCGGCTGGTCGCCGAGCGGCAGATCGAGATCGTCGGCGGCGCGTTCTACGAGCCGGTGCTGGCGATGCTGCCGGCGCGGGATCGCATCGGCCAGATTCGGATGTCGACGGAGTGGCTCGAGCAGCGGCTCAAGACGAAGGTGACCGGTATGTGGGTGGCCGAGCGGGTCTGGGATCCCGGCATGACCCGCGACATCGCCGCCGCCGGCATCGAGTGGACGATCCTCGACGACTCCCACTTCAAGGCGGCGGGCCTCGCCGACGACGAACTCGATCGCCACTGGCTCACCGAGGGGGACGGCACCACGCTTGCCGTCTTCCCCGTCAGCGAGCATCTGCGCTACGTGATCCCCTTCGCGGCACCCGAGGCCACGATCGACCACCTGCGGTTCCTCGCCGCGCGGCGACATGGGGCGCTGGCCGTCTTCGGCGACGACGGCGAGAAGTTCGGTGTCTGGCCCGACACGCGGAAGACCTGCTTCGAGGACGGCTGGCTGGAGCGATTCTTCGGGCTGCTCGAGGCCAACGCCGACTGGATCCAGATGAGCCTGCCGTCGGAAGTGGTCCGCGAGGTGCCGCCGGCGGGCACGGTCTGGCTGCCGGAATGCAGCTACCGCGAGATGATGGAGTGGGTGCTCCCACCGGACGCGCAGCTTGCCTGCATCGACGCGCGACGGACGAGTGCCTCCGACCCCAGGCTGGCCCCCGTGGCGAGGTTTCTGCGGGGCGGTTCCTGGCGGAACTTCCGCCGGCGTTATCCCGAAGCCAACGAGATGTACGCCCGGATGATGACCGTGAGCCGACGACTGGAACGGCTCTCGGCATCACCGACGGCAAGCGGCTCCGCCGCCGCGGCGCTGGCCGAAGCCACGCGGGCTCTCTACCGAGGGCAGTGCAACTGTGCGTATTGGCACGGCGCCTTCGGCGGCATCTATCTGCCGCACCTGCGCAATGCCATCTACCGCGAGCTGATCGCCGCCGATGCGGCGGCCGACCGGGCGGAGGGCAGGCGGGAGCCGTGGGTCGAGGCCACGTCCGACGACTACGACTTCGATGGCCGCACCGAGGTCCGGCTCTCCAGCGACGGCCTCGATGCCTGGATCGCGCCGGCCCGCGGCGGCATGCTCTACGAGCTCGATCTCCGCGACCAGCGGCACAACCTGCTCGCCACGCTCGACCGCCGTCCCGAGGCCTACCATGCGCAGGTGCTCGCCGGACCGGGCAACGCCCGCAGCGTGGTCGATGCCTCGCAGGTGGCGAAGTTCAAGCAGGAGGGGCTCGAGCGGATGGTCCGCTACGACGCCTCGCGGCGCAAAAGCCTGATCGACCATTTCTGGGACTGCGACGTCGATGCCGGTGGAATCGTCACGGGCGACGCGCTCGAGCGAGGTGATTTCGCGGCCGGCAGCTACGAGGCGAGCATCCGCCGCAATCCCGGTCGGATCCAGGTGCTCCTGTCAAGGGCAGGCAACGCCTGGGGCATCCCGTTCACGCTGTCGAAGGCCGTGACGCTGGAGGCCGGGTCGCGGACGTTGGAGATCGCCTACAAGCTGGAGGGCTTGCCCCGCGACTTCCGCCAGCATCTCGCCGTGGAATTCAACTTCGCGGGCATGCCCGACCGGGCCGAGGGCCGATTCTTCTACGACGACGAGAAACGGGATCTCGGTGAACTCGGCAGCCGGCTCGACCTCGCCGACGTACACACGCTCGGGCTGGTCGACGACTGGCTGGGCATCGACGCGCGACTGGCCTTCGCCGACCCGAGCAACGGTCTGGCGGCGGGAGTCTGGACGTTTCCCATCCAATCGGTGAGCCAGTCCGAAGGCGGTTTCGAACTGGTCCACCAGTCGGTGGTGGTCATGCCGCACTGGATCGTCACGCCCGATGCCGACGGCGTCTGGAAGGTGGCGATGCGGCTCTCGATCGGGAACCTCCGGGAGGAGCCAGCCGGCGGGCCCGGGATGGCCCGGGCTGGCACCATGTCGGCGGCACGCTGACGGTGCCCGGTCAGCCACCCGTTTGGCCGCCGGCTTGGGCGACCGCGAGCCAGTCGATCTCGGGCTCGATCACGTCGGCGCCGTGGAGGAGCATCGTCACCGGCACCGGGCGGAGCCGATCGGCGAGATCCTCGGCGCTGTGACGGGCGATCGCCCGCGGGCTGGCCGGATCATCGGCTCCATCATCCCATGGCTCGACCTGCGAGAGCACCACGGCCGCCAGTGGCAGCCCCCGCGCCGCCGCCGCCTCCGCGATGGCCAGCGTGCGGCCAATGGCACCGAGCCGGGCCGCATCGACCAGCACGAGCGGCAGTCCGAGGTCGCAGGCCAGATCGATATTGAGCGTCGTGTCCCCCAGCGGCGAATACAACCCGCCCGCCCCTTCGACGATCACGATGTCGGAGGAGTCGCGCCAAGCCGCGAACCCCGCGCGGAGCAGCCGTTCGTCCACCCGGCGGCCCTCCACGTGGGCCGCCCGTGGAGGGGCGATCGCCGCCGCAAACGACTGTGGACAGACCGCCTCGATCGACCGCGGCCAGCCGGCCGCCTCCCAGAGCCGGGCCGCGTCGCCCGCCGCGACCTGCCCCGGTGCCACGCCGCTCGCCACCGGCTTGTAGACGCCGACGCGCAGGCCTGCGCGGACGAAAGCCCGCGCGATCGCCACCGCCACCGCCGTCTTGCCGACGTCGGTATCCGTTCCCGTCACGAACAGACCGCATCCGGCCATTTTCGCTGCCCTTTCCTGCCACGGAGTTGCCCAACAGGGCAGCACGTTCTACACTAACCGGAAGAAATGAGACTCAGTCTCAACACTTGCCGTTGCCCCTTGGGTGTGCGTTGCAGAGGCTGCTGGCCGATTGGCCACGCGCACCACATGGAAATCCCTGAGGAGTATGCCCGTGTCGCTTGAACAGGTCGCGATCGGTTCGACGGCACTCGTGGCCGATGTCGCCGGCAGCGACGCCACATCGCTGCGGCTCCTGGAAATGGGCCTCACGCCCGGCGTGCAGGTGCGCGTGGTCGGGACGGCGCCGCTGGGCGGGCCGCTGGAACTCGAACTCCGCGGGTACCGGCTCTCCATCCGCCGCCACGAGGCGGCCCGCGTGGCGATCGCGAAGTGACCCGCAGCGAACACCATGACCCGCATGCCTGAAGGCCCCGCTTCGCCCGCTGGCATGCCTGCGGCCGCCGGGAACGACTGCCGGTCTATCGTCGTCGCCCTCCTGGGCAATCCCAACACCGGCAAAAGCACGCTTTTTTCCGCCCTGGCCGGCGTGCCCACGCGGATCGGCAACTACCCCGGCGTGACGGTCGAGGAGAAAATCGGCCGCTTCGCCCATCGCGGCCGGACGATCGACCTGATCGACCTCCCGGGCACCTACAGCCTCGTGCCCAAGAGCCCCGACGAGAAGGTGGCCGTGGACGTGCTGCACGGCCGGCTCGCCGGCGTGCCCGTTCCCGCATGCGTGGTCGTGGTCGCCGACGCCACCAACCTCGAACGCAACTGTTACCTCGCCACGCAGGCGCTCGAACTCGGGCTGCCGACCGTGATCGCCCTGACCCTGTCCGACGTGGCCGAGGAGAAGGGCATCACGATCGACGCCGCCGAACTTGGCCGCCGGCTTCGCTGCCCGGTGATCCGCGTGGTCGCGGCAACGCGGGTCGGGATCGAGGCCCTCGGCGACGCCATCCTGGCGGTGATGGAGGCTCCCTCGCCGCCGCCGCGCGGACTCGACCGCCACCTCGCAGTGGTGGACGCCGGCCGGGAACCGGCCGCCCGCGAAGCGATCGCCCGCTACGCCTGGATCGAGGAATTGCTCGCGGGTGTCGTGCGGCGGCAGACGCCGGCCCGCCGTCCGTTCGGGGAGCGGATCGATGATCTGCTCACCCACCGCCTCTGGGGGACGCTCGCGTTCGCGGCCACGATGCTCGCCATGTTCTCCTCGATCTTCTGGCTGGCCACGCCGCTCATGGATGGCATCTCCGCCGGCGTCGACCTCGTGAGCGATCGGGTCGAGGCGCTCCTACCCGAGGGCGCCATCCGCTCGCTCGTGGTGGACGGCGTGCTGGCCGGCGTCGGCGGCGTGGTGGTGTTCGTGCCACAGATCGCGATTCTCTTCCTGTTCGTGGCTCTGCTCGAGGGCTGCGGCTACCTCTCGCGTGCGGCCTACCTCATGGACCGGCTGCTCTGCGGCGTGGGCCTCGGCGGAAAGTCGTTCATTCCGCTCCTCTCGAGCTTCGCCTGCGCGATCCCGGGCATCATGGCCGCGCGAACGATCGAGAATCCCCGCGACCGGCTGCTCACGATCCTCGTCGCCCCGCTGATGAGCTGCTCGGCCAGACTGCCGGTCTACCTGCTGCTCTGCGGCGCCTTCGTGCCGAACGTCGCCGTCGGTTTTTCCTGGCTGCGGCTGCCGGCACTGGTGCTCGCCGGGATGTATGCGGTGGGCGTGGCCGCGGCGGCGCTCGTGGCGTTCGTCCTGTCCCGGACGGTGTTTCGGGGGCCGCCGCAACCGTTCGTCCTGGAACTGCCCGGCTGGCGGTGGCCGCGGTGGCAGGTCGTGCTCGGGCGGGTGCGTGAGGCGGTCTGGTCGTTCCTGCAGAACGCCGGCACGCTGATCGTGGCGGTGAGCATCGTGGTCTGGGCGCTGGCGAGCTACCCGCACGACTCGACCGCCATCGACGCGGAGGTGGCCGCAAACCGCACAACGCTCGCCGCGCGGCTCGCCGGCCTGCCGACGGACGATCCCGACCGCGACGAGGTGGCGGAGGAGCTTGCCGCGCTCGATACCGAGCCGGGGCTCGAGGCGGCCCGCCGCGGCGCCGCCCAGCGGCAGAGCATCCTCGGTCGATTGGGCCGAGTGGTGGAACCCGTCGTCAGGCCCTTGGGCTGGGACTGGCGGCTGGGATGCGCGGCGATCGCGAGTTTTCCGGCCCGCGAGGTGGTGCTCGGCACGCTGGCGGTGATCTACAACCTGGGCGACGTCGATCCCGGCGAGGAGGAGGGGGGCTCGGCGCTCGTCCGCCGGCTCCGCGCCGCCACCTGGGATGGCACGAACCGCAAGGTCTTCACGCTGCCGGTGGCCCTGTCGATCATGGTGTTCTTCGCGCTGTGTGCGCAGTGTGCCAGCACCCTGGTCGTGATCGGCCGGGAGACCGCCAGCTGGCTCTGGCCGTTCGTCACGTTCGCCTACATGACGGGGCTGGCCTGGCTGGCCGCCTTCGCCACCTACCAGATCGGCACCTGGCTCGGCGGCTGACCGCGCGGTGCTGAGCGACCCGAACGATGCAGGATGCTCTCGCCATCGCCGTCTCCGTGGTCGCGGCCGTCTGGCTCGTGCGGTCGCTTGTAAAGCGGTTCTTCGCGCCGCCCTGCCAGCCGCCGGCGAGCCCGGGCGGCGGCGACGGCTTCGTACCGCTCGACGATCTCACCGGGCCCAAGCGGCCTCACCAATGAAACCGGCCCCAAAACGAGCCCGGCCGGCAGGGCCCGCGTTGGCGGTGCCCTGCCGGCCGTGCATCTGGCGTTCGCCGACCCCAAGGTCATGGGGACGAGGGTCTGGCGATCAATACATGTCGTAGTCGCCGCCGTGGCCGGCACCGCCGGCCTTCGGCTTCGACTCCTTCGGCTTTTCCGCGATCAGGGCGTCGCTGGTCAGCAGGAGGGTCGACACGCTGGTGGCGTTTTGCAGCGCCGTCCGCGTCACCTTCGCCGGATCGATGACGCCCGCCTTGACGAGGTCTTCGTACTCGTTGGTGGCGGCGTTGTAGCCATAGTTGCCGCTGCCCGCGAGCACCTTCTCGCAGACGATCGAGCCATCCTGGCCGGCGTTCGACGAGATCATCGTCACCGGCGCCCGGCAGGAGCGAACCACGATGTTGAACCCGACCGTCTCGTCGTCGGAGAGGCCCTTCGGCTTGACCTGCGAGCTGGCCCGCAGGAGCGCCACGCCGCCGCCCGGCAGGATGCCCTCCTCCACCGCCGCCCTGGTGGCGTGGAGCGCGTCCTCGACGCGGGCCTTCTTCTCCTTCATCTCGCTCTCGGTCGCGGCACCAACGTTGATCTTCGCCACGCCGCCGGCGAGCTTCGCCAGACGCTCCTCCAGCTTTTCGCGATCGTAGTCGCTGGTGGCGGCCGCGATCTCGTGGCGAATCTGCTCGATCCGCGACTTGATCGCGGCGGTCTTGCCGGCGCCCTCGATGATCGTGGTGTTGTCCTTGTCGACGATCACCTTCTTGGCCCGGCCGAGTTCGGCCAGACCGAGGCTCTCGAGCTTCATGCCGAGGTTCTCGAACACGGCCGTGGCTCCGGTGACGATGGCGATATCCTCCATCATCGCCTTCCGCCGGTCACCGTAGCCCGGGGCCTTCACGGCGCAGACCTGGAAGGTGCCGCGGAGCCGGTTGATGACAAGCGTCGCGAGCGCCTCGCCGTCGACCTCTTCCGAGACGATCAGGAGTGGCTTGCCCGCGTTCACGACGGCCTCGAGCAACGGGACGATGTCCTTGACGCTCGAGATCTTCTTCTCGAACACGAGCACGTAGCAGTCCTCGAGCACGCACTGCATCTGCTGGGGGCTGGTGACGAAGTAGGGGGACAGGTAGCCGCGGTCGAACTGCATGCCCTCGACCCACTCCACCTCGGTCTTCAGGCTCTTCCCCTCGTCGACCGTGATCACGCCGTCCTTGCCGACCTTGTCCATGGCCTCGGCGAGCAGCTCGCCGATTTCCATGTCGTTGTTGGCGGCGATGGCCGCCACCTGCGCCATCTCCTTCTTGCCCTTGACGGGAATCGCCATCTCCTTGAGTTTGCCGGCGATGTCCTCGACGGCCTTCTCGATGCCGGCCTTCATCTGGATCGGATTGACGCCCGCCACGACGGCCCGCAGGCCTTCGTTGAAGACGGCCTCGGCCAGCACCGTCGCGGTGGTGGTGCCGTCACCGGCCACGTCGCTGGTCTTGCTGGCCACTTCCCGCACCATGCGGGCGCCCATGTTCTCGTAGACATCCTCCAGGTCGATCTCCTTGGCGACGGTCACGCCGTCCTTGGTGACCGTGGGCGAGCCGAAGCTCTTCTGCAGGATGACGTTGCGGCCCTTGGGGCCGAGCGTCACCTTCACGGCGCGGGCCAGCTTGGCGACACCGCGCCGCATCGCCTCACGCGCTTCCTGATCGAATGCCATCATCTTGGACATGGGTCGAATCTCCTCGGAAAGGGTGCCTGTGTGGAACGGAATGGGAAGAAATGTCGGTAAACCGCGGGGCGGAAGTCGCTCAGCCGAGCACGGCCAGGATGTCGTCCTCGCGCATGAGCAGCAACTCGTCGTCGCCCACCTTGAAGGCTTCGCCCGCGTAGCTCGTGAACACGACGCGATCGCCCGGCTTCACCTGGAGGGGATGACGATGCCCCTTGTCGTCGAGCTTGCCCTCGCCGACGCTCACCACGGTGCCGCGGGCGGGCTTGTCCTTGGCGGAATCGGGCAGGAGGATGCCTCCGGACGTCTTCTGTTCGCTCTCCTCGCGTTCCACGACGACACGGTCGCCCAGCGGGATGAGGGTCGACTTTTTCCTGGCGGGCTTGCTCGCGGTGGCTGTCATGCTTGAGACCTTTCTGCAGCGGGATGGGTGAAAGGGATGTGGGGGAGGCGGCCGGAAGGAGCCGGAAGGCGGCGCACTGCCGGTTCAGGACGCCATCAGACAGGCCTCACGGGAAGAAGCAACTGGCGCGCCGAATGGCCGGGATTTTGCACCATTCGCGGCTTCCGCGGGCGAAACGGGTAATAAGCCACCCCGGATCGCGTGGTGAGAGGCTCCCGCCACCTGCTGCCAGTTTGGCAGCGAGAGGCTTCTTTCCAGCGGCGCATCATGGTAAATGGCGGGCCGAACCGCTACGCTCACGCGTCTTGCATCGTCCGGCCCCACGATCCACCCCTTCGGGTGGGGCGGTCGGCGAGGGTTTCCAGCGAGAGTCTGCATGGCAACGCATCGGCGGATCGACGTCTCCAAGGTGGGCGACGTGACGGTCGTAAAGTTTCTGGACAAGAAGATCCTCGACGAGGCCGGAATCCTGGAACTCGGCGCCGAACTGTTCGGATTGGTCGAGCAGGACAACCGCAAGAGCCTGCTGTTGAATTTCAGCGGCGTCGAGTTTCTCTCGAGCGCCGCGCTCGGCAAGCTGATCACACTCGATCGCAAGGTGAAGAGTCACCGGGGCCGGATGAAGATGAGCTGCATCCGCCCGGAGATTCTTGAGGTTTTTCAGATCACGAAGCTCAACAAGATTTTCGACATCCGCAAGGACGAGGCCGAGGCCATCTCGGCATTCGAGTGAGCGACCTGCCCCGACGCTCGGGCGACGGCCGGAAGACAGGCGGAAGACAGGCTATGGCACATCAGAAAAACCAGGCGCATCCGTCTGTTTCCGCTGATGCGCCGGCATGGCGGCGGGAGATCGAACTGCCGAGTGAGCGGGGCGCCAGCCGGCTGATCACGGAGGAATTGCTCGAGCAGCTCGGGGCCCATGGCTGGTCGCCCTCCGACATCTTCGCGATCCACCTCGCCGCCGAGGAGGCGATCGTCAACGCGATCGTCCATGGCAACAAACTCGATTCCGGCAAGGTCGTGCGGGTCGCCTGCCTGGTCACGCCGACGCTCGCGCGGATCGAGGTGGCCGACGA
>JBJTSM010000302.1:0-2745 GCA_046076685.1 Planctomycetia bacterium
CCGCCACGGCCAGGCTCACCGCCCGCAGGAGCACCTCGTTCAGCCGGCCTCCGCGGGCCAGTTCGATCGCGAAGATCACGGCCACCACGACGAGGCAGACGACGATCAACAGCCGGCCCAGCTCGCCGAGCCGACGCTGCAGCGGGGTCGTCTCGGCGGGCGACCGCACAAGCAGGCTGGCGATCCGGCCGAGTTCGGTGGCCATCCCGTTGGCCACCACGACTGCGGCTCCGCGGCCGGCCGCCACCACGGTGCCCGAGTGCACGATCGAACGGCGGTCGCCGAGGGGGGTGGCCGGGGGCAGCGGCTCGCCGGGCTGCTTCTCCACCGGCTCGCTCTCCCCGGTGAGCGCGGCCTCCTGCACCCGCAAGCCGAAGGCCTCGATCAGCCTCGCGTCGGCCGGCACATGGTCGCCTGCCTCGAGCCTGATCAGGTCGCCGGGCACGAGTTCACGGGCGGGCAGCTGCCCCGGTTCCCCGTCGCGCACCACCTTCGCCACCGGCGCAGAGATCCGCTGCAGCGCCGCCAGCGCCTGCTGCGCCCGCTCCTCCTGCAGAAACCCGATGATCGCGTTGAGGAGCACGATCGCGAGGATCGCCGCGGTATCGGCCCAGTCGCCCATCGCCCCGGCGATCAACGCCGCCACGAGCAGGATCCAGATCACGACCTCCCGAAACTGCCGCAAGAACTTCCACCACCACGCCTCCGGCGGCGGCTCGCGGAGCAGGTTCGCTCCATACGTGCCTCGTCTCCGGTCGGCCTCGCCGGCCGCAAGGCCATGCTGCAGGTCGGCGTCGAGCCGATCGGCGATCTCCTCGAGCGAGAGCGTGTGCCACGGGGTGATCGATTCTTCCCGTCGCATCGCCGCCACATTCCCCGACACCGGATTCATGGGCATTGAACGAACGAAGGGAGAGAAACGCCATGCGCCACGTTGCATGATGATAGTGTCGCGGGGGCCCGGGCGATCTGGCGTCGCCCCCTGCCGAGGCGACCGCCGCGGGAGGCGCGAGGGACACTGCCCGAAAACAAGCCCCCGAAATGAAAAGCTGTTGCGCCGACCATGCGCAACTCGTGCACCAACTACTTCGCGTGGCTGTAGAAGTAGTTTCCCGCGATCACCTTCCGGGCGTCGTCATCGAGTTCCGGGAAGTGCTGCCGCAGTCCCTCGGCAACCAAGCGGTCGAACTCCTCGTCGGGCAACATCCAGTCAAGCGTCAGTGACCGGCTGACACGGGCGCTGAAAAACTGCTCCAGCACCCGGATCCGGCCGATATCCGCGTCGGCCCCGAATTCCTCGCGGAGCCAGCCCAGACGGGTTTCCTCCGAACCCGCGGGCCAATACCCGACCGGCATGCCGGGCTTGCGTGGGCCCGAGTGCCAGGCCACGATCGCCCGGCTCATATCGGCGGGACTCAGGCCGCAGTATTTGTCTGAAGGGATGCCGTGCTGCCGCTCGAGATCGGCGATCGACGGAACCGCCATGGAGGATTCCGGTGAATGAGTTGATTCGTCAGACATCAGACCACTCGGAGTCAGTCGAGAATAAGGCTTCACGGGGTGGCCTACCCAGCACCACCGCAGCCAACGCCACCGCAGTCCAGTCTACCCCGGGGGCAGCGGCCACCTTGAAGGCCTACCCCCTCGACGCACGATCAAGAGAGGCGAGCAACTCGAGCACCTTCTTCTCGATCATATCCCGTACACGGTCTTCATGAGGATTCCCCGACGTCGCCCGAACAACCCCGCGGCGAACCGTGGATGCAGCGCCAGAGCGGCACGCTCACCAGCGCCCCGACCATCGGGCCGACAAGATAGATCCAGAGGTGGTCAAGCCGCATCGCCACGACTGCGGGGGCCAGAGACCGGGCCGGGTTCATCGACGCTCCGCTGATCGGTCCGGCAAAGAGGGCTTCGAGGCCGATGACCCCACCGATGACGATGCCGCCCAGCATTGTTTCCTCGCCGCCGCCGGTGGAAACGCTGAGGATCACAAACGTGAGGATCAGCGTGAGCATGCATTCGAGAACGAGCGACTGCAGGTCGCTTCCGGCGGGAATGGTCGCCCCGAGGGAGCCGCTTTCCGGGAACAGCATCCGCAGCACGCCGCTTGCCAGAAACGCCCCGACACACTGGCTGCCGATGTAGGGCAGCACCAGGGCCCGATCGCACCGGCCGGCGGCACACAGCCCGAGCGTCACCGCCGGGTTGATGTGGCATCCAGAGACTTTCCCGAGGGCGTAAATCATCGCCATCACCACCAGGCCGAACGTGAGCGCGACGCCCACGTGCGTGACACCGCCACCCGTCACCTCGTTCACCACCACCGCCCCGGTTCCGGCGAACACGAGGCAGAACGTGCCGAAGGCCTCCGCACAGAGTCGTCGTGTCAGCGTGGGCTCGTTCATCAGGCACCGTCCGCGGCTTGGCGCATCCGTCGGCATCGGCAGAGCGGCTGCCTTGCCGGCCGCAGAAATTACACGACGACGCGCATGGGCGTAAAGGATGTACCGCGTAAACAACGGCCTTCCGCCCCCCCGTTCACGTTCGAGGCCGATGTGGCATGGACGCCCCGAGGGGGCGGAGTCCAGGGGCAAACAAGAGGGCCGGAGGGCACCTTGCGATGCACTCCGGCCCCGATCACGTGTCTCGGTTCCCAGCGTTGTGGCTTAGTAGCGGCGTCCGCCGCCGAAGCCACCCCGCCCGCCGCCACCACCGCTCTCACGGGGCTTGGCCTCGTTGACG
>JBJTSM010000303.1:0-13585 GCA_046076685.1 Planctomycetia bacterium
AGTACGCCAAGCTCAAGAGCACCTATGTCGACAGCCTGCCGACGCTCGTGGAGCCGACCACCGGCAGGATCCACACGTCGTTCAACCAGACCGTGACGGCCACCGGCCGGCTCAGCTCGAGCGACCCGAACCTCCAGAACATCCCGATCCGCACGGTGGAGGGGCAGCAGATTCGTGCCGCCTTCCTGCCCCGCGAGCCGGGCTGGCGGTTCATCGCCGCCGACTACTCGCAGATCGAGCTACGCATTCTCGCGCACCTCTCCGGCGACGAGGCGATGCGCCGGGCCTTCGCCGCGGGCGAGGACATCCACGCGAGCACCGCGGCCGCGGTGTTCGGCGTCGAGCCGGCTGCCGTGACCGCCGTCATGCGGCGGACGGCCAAGGCGGTGAACTTCGGCATCCTCTACGGGCAGAGCAGCTTCGGGCTGGCCAAGTCGCTCGGCATCCCGCAGGCCGAGGCGGCCGCGTTCATCGCCGCCTACTTCCGCTCGTTCGCCGGCGCCGAGGCCTTCATGGACGACGTGCTCGACCGGTGTCGCCGCGACGGCCAGGTGACGACCATGCTCGGTCGGCGGCGGGCGATCGCGGGCGTGCGGGACCGCGCCGGCCGGCGGAGTGCGGCCGGTGTCTTCGCGCTGTCGCTCCCCGAACGCACCGCGATCAACACGGTCGTGCAGGGCTCCGCGGCCGACCTCATCAAGCTGGCGATGCTGGGCGTGGCGAGGCGGCTGGAGGCGACGGCGGCACGGGCGGCGCTCGTGCTGCAGATCCACGACGAGCTTTTGCTCGAGGCGCCCGCGGCGGAGACGGAGGCGGTGAAGCAGCTCGTCGTCCGGGAGATGCTCGAGGCCATGCCGCTCGAGGTGCCGCTCGAGGTGTCGGTGCACGAGGGGGGCACGTGGGCGGAGTGTGAGAAATAGATGATCATCATCGGCCTCGTCGGCAGGATCGGTGCGGGAAAATCGACGGTCGCCAGCCGCTTCGCGGCGCACGGCGCCCACGTCGTCGACGCCGATCGGCTTGCGCACGAGGTGCTCGGGGAGGAGGACGTCGTCAGCCAGGTCGCCGCCCGCTTCGGCACGGGCGTGCTCGACGCCGCCGGCCGCATCCACCGGCGGGCGGTCGCCGACCGCGTGTTCGGCCCGACACCGGCCCACACCGAGGCGCTCGAATGGCTCGAATCGCTCGTGCACCCACGGGTGCGGGAGCAGATCGCCGCCCGTCTGGCGGCCGTGCGGGCCGAAGACGAGAAAACACGGGAACAGGGCGGGCCTGCCGCGGTCGTCGTGCTGGACGTGCCGCTCTTGGTCCAGGCCGGCTGGGCCGACGTCTGCGATCGGCTGGTGATGGTGCACTGCGCCGACGGCGTGCGCCGGCAACGGCTGGCCGACCGCCGCTGGAGCCCCGCCGAACGGTCGGCCCGGGAAGCGGCCTGGGAGCGGAAATACACGGCCCCCACGCTGCCGCCGGAAAAAATCGCCACCGTGGATACGTCGGGCGATTTGGCCTATACTCAGATGCAAGTCGATCTCATCTGGTCAGGACTCTCAAGCTGATAGCGCTCGTGCGATCGCGGGGGAATCCGGTCCAGCCCCTCCCCGGGGCCGACTTGCCCGCCTCCCCTCCCGCCTTCGATCCCCTTCCCTCAGCTCCATCCAGTTCCGCGGTTCCGCGCCGCGGCGAAAGGCCCGCCATGTCAACTCCCGATGCCAAGACCCCGCACGACGATCTCGACCGGGAACCGATGTCGATCGCCGAGGAGATCGCCGAGGAGGTGAAGGACGGGGCCGACATCAGCGAGCACTACGAGTCGCTCAAGAAGGGGGACAACCAGGTCGCCGCGCTGCAGCAGCTGTCGATGCAGGAGCTCGTCGAGCTGGCGCGGCAGGAGCACGTCGGCGACGTGACCGGGGTCAAGAAGAACGACCTCGTGTTTCGGATCCTGAAAGAGCGGGTGAAGCTCAACGGGCTCATGTTCGGCGAGGGCACGCTGGAGATCCTGCCCGACGGCTTCGGCTTCCTCCGCAGCCCCGAGCATCACTACCTCTCCTGCCCCGACGACATCTACGTCTCTCCCAGCCAGATCCGCCGGTTCGGCCTCCGCAACGGGATGAGCATCGCCGGCCAGATCCGGCCGCCCAAGGAGAGCGAGCGGTATTTCGCGCTCCTGCGGGTCGAGGCGATCAATGGCGAGGATCCGGCCAAGCTTTCGACACGGGTCTTCTTCGACGACCTCACGCCGCTCCACCCCGACGAACGGATCGTGCTGGAGACGACGGCCGAGGAGGTCGCCATGCGGGTGGTCGACCTGATCGTGCCGATCGGCTTCGGCCAGCGTGGTCTGATCGTCAGCCCGCCTCGCGCCGGCAAGACGATCCTGTTGCAGAAGATGGCCAAGGCGGTGCTGGCCAACTACCCGGAGGCCTACGTCTTCATGCTGCTCATCGACGAGCGGCCCGAGGAGGTCACCGACATGGAGCGACAGGTGCGGGGGCCGTCGTGCGAGGTGATCAGCTCCACGTTCGACGAGAATTCGAGCCGCCACGTGCAGGTGGCCGACATGGTGATCGAGAAGGCCAAGCGGCTGGTGGAATACGGCCGCGACGTGGTGATCTTCCTCGACTCGATCACGCGTCTGGCGCGGGCGTGGAATTCGGAGGTTCCCAATTCCGGCAAGATCCTCTCCGGGGGCGTCGACTCGGGCGCCCTGCAGCGGCCGAAGCGGTTCTTCGGCAGTGCCCGCAAGGTGGAGGAGGGGGGCTCGCTGACGATCATCGCCACGGCGCTCGTCGACACCGGCAGCAGGATGGACGACGTGATCTTCGAGGAGTTCAAGGGCACCGGCAACAACGAGATCGTGCTCGACCGGCGGCTCGTCGACAAGCGGATCTATCCGGCCATCGACATCAACCGCTCGGGCACCCGCCGCGAGGAGATGCTCTTGGAGCCCGACGAATACCGCCGCACCTGCGTGCTGCGGCGGGTGCTCGGCGAGATGAACCCGACCGACGCCATGGAACTGCTCGTCAACCGGCTGCTCAAGACGAAGTCGAACAACGAGTTCCTCATGAGCCTCAAGTCATGAGCGGAGCCGTCAGCGTGTTCGAGGGACGGGCCGATCGGCTGCCGGCCGCCGCGCGGGTGGCGGTGGTGGTGTCGCGCTACAATGAGTCGATCACGCGGCGGCTGCTCGACGGGGCCGTGGCCACCTTCACGGCGGCCGGCCTGCCGGCGGAGCGGATCGACGCCGTCTGGGTGCCGGGCGCCTTCGAACTGCCGTTCATCGCCGACCAGCTCGCCGCGAGCGGCCGCTACGCCGCCGTGCTCTGCCTCGGCGCGATCATCCGCGGTGAGACGACGCACGATCAGCATATCGCCCGCGCCGTCGCGGGCGGCATCGAGGCCGTCGCCCGGACGTGGGGCCTGCCTGTCTTGTTCGGCGTGCTCACCTGCGATACGCTCGCGCAGGCGTTGGCCCGGGCCGGCGGTGATGCATCGAGCGGCTACGCCGGCAACAAGGGGGCCGAGTGCGCCGCGGCGGCCATCGAGATGATCACCCTCGTCGCCTCCCTTCCCGGCCGGGCCGATTCCTGATCCGATACCGGTTTCCCACTCCAGGCCACGGCAATCCCACCGCGTTTTCATTCTCATGCCCAGCCGAAGCCGAGCCCGTGAGGTCGCCCTGCAGTCGCTCTACCAGTTCGAGGCGAACCCCGCCACGGACCAGGAGCACTTCGAACGCTTCCTGAAAGGCCGACTCCGGGCCGCCGCGCTCGTGGACTTCGCCCGGTCGCTCGTGGAGGGGGTGCAGGGGGAGCGTGCCGCCCTCGATGCGGAACTCGACGCCCGCTCACAGAACTGGCGGGTGGCGCGGATGGCGGCCACCGACCGCGCCATCCTGCGGATGGCGGCCTTCGAACTGCTGCATACCGACGTGCCCGGCGCGGTCGCGGTGAACGAAGCGATCGAGCTGGCCCGTCGCTACGGAACCGACGCATCGCCGCGGTTCGTGGCGGGTATTCTCGGCCGGATGCTGGCTGAGCGCGATGCTCCGTCCGGCGACCGCGTCCCGGCCGCCTCCTGACAGGAACTCTCTCGATGGCACTCTTTCGCTTCGGCCGCAAGCCGGCGACCGACTCTCCGGACTCCCCGGCGGAATCTCGGGCTGCCGACGTCCCTCCGTCGGCCGAGGCCGCCGACGCGACGGCAGCGCGGTCTGGAGGCGGGCTGCTCGATCGCCTGCGGGCGGGGCTCGCCAAGACCGCCCGCGTGCTCAACACCGACGTCCGCGACCTCTTCAAGCGGGAGGGGCGGCTCGTCGACGAGGAGTTTCTCGAAGAACTTCGTGCGACGCTCGTCCGCACCGACATGGGGCCGGCCGCCGCCGAGGCGATCGTCGTCGACGTGCGGGAGCGGCTGCGGGCCCGCGTGGTCGATCCCGAGATCGTGCTCGACTCGATCCGGCGGCAGTTGCTCGGCCGGCTCGAACAGACGGCGGCGCCCGTCGCCATGGCCACGAGCGGCCCCACGGTGATCCTCGTCACGGGCGTGAACGGCTCGGGCAAGACCACCTCGATCGCCAAGCTCACGAGGCTGTTCACCCGGGAGGGCGGGCGGGTGGTGCTGGGGGCGGGCGACACGTTCCGCGCGGCGGCCGTCGAGCAGCTCACGCTCTGGGCCGGCAGGCTCGGGGCCGAGATCGTCCGCGGTGAGCCTGGCTGCGATCCGGCGAGCGTGGCCCACCGGGCCGTGGCCCGCGCGATCGAGGGGGCCTTCGACGTCTGCATCATCGACACGGCCGGCCGGCTGCAGACGCAGTCGAACCTCATGCAGGAGCTGGCCAAGATCCGGCGCGTGATCGCCAAGCAGATTCCCGACGCCCCGCACGAGGTGCTGCTCGTGATCGACGCCACGGCGGGGCAGAACGCCCTCTCGCAGGCGAAGGGCTTCAAGGAGGCGGCCGGCTGCACCGGCATCGTGCTGGCGAAGCTCGACGGCTCGGCCCGGGGCGGCGTGATCGTGCCGGTGACGGAGCAGTTCGGGCTGCCGGTGAAGTTCGTCGGCCTGGGCGAGACGGCCGACGACCTCGAGGCCTTCGCCCCGGAGCGGTTCGTCGCCGCCCTGCTGGAAGACGCCCTCACCCCCGCAGGCTGATCCGGCCCACCCAGCCGGCAGGGTTTGCCAGCCCGCGGTTCCGGTCGGGGAAAGCTTGCGGTCTCTAGAGCGAGGGCCACAGTTCCGCGCCGCCTCGGAGCGATACCTGAGGTGAGGAGGGGGAGGCGCGTCCGTAGTGGCGGACGTGGTGCGTCATCTGTCCCTTTTGTTCGAACGCCCTCGCACACCGTGCGAATCACACCCTGACTTCGGAGTGATCAAGACCATGCGACGCACCAGTTTCAAGTTGCCACTCTGGGTGGCGGCCGGGCTGCTGACAGCCGGCACCGCTCTCGCCCAGGCCCCTGTCATCCCCAACGTTCCGCAGGAAGACGCCTACCAGCTGCGGGCCCTCCCGCCGCAGGAGGCCCAGGAGGAGGCCGAGACGGCCACGCCGAACCGCTACCTCGAGACCGAGTTCCTCAAAGAACGCGGCATCGCCACCTACGGCTGGCTCAACGCCGGCATCGGCGGCAACGGCTGGGGTAGCCCCTTCAACGGCCCGATCACGTTCAACGATCGCAACTGGCAGGGCCAGATGAACCAGCTCTACCTCGTCAACGAGAAGGTGCTCGACACCGAGGACGGCGGGTTCGACTGGGGCGGTCGCGTCGACCTGCTCTACGGCACCGACTACGTCTACACCACGGCCCGCGGCCTCGATGCCAACCTGCTCAACCAGAATCTGGCCGGGCAGCCCTCGTGGGGCAATCGCTACTACGGCCTGGCGTTGCCGCAGCTCTACGGTGAGGTCGGCTACGGCGACCATGCCGTGAAGTTCGGCCACTTCTACACGATCATCGGGTATGAAGTGGTGCCGGCCATCGGCAACTTCTTCTACACGCACGCCTACACGATGCAGTACGGCGAGCCGTTCACCCACACCGGCATCCTCGACACCTACAAGGCCAACGACCAGTTGACGTTGTATGCCGGTATCACGAACGGCTGGGACAACTACAGCGACCCGGTGAACATCCTCGGCATCGCCAACCCCGGCTACCCCGGGGCGAACAGCAACGCCGCGTTCCTCGGCGGTGCGACGATGAAGAGCTCCGACGAGAAGCAGGCCCTGACGATCACCACGTCGAGCGGCAACGAGCCGGCGGCGCTGCTGACGCCGGCGCCGATCGGCAACCGCTCGGTCTTCAGCACGGTCTATACGAACGAGCTGACCGACAAGGTGACCTACGTGTTCCAGAACGACAACGGCTGGCAGTTCAACGCGGGCACGCCCGACACGCTGAACCCCAGCCAGCCGGGCACGGCCCAGTGGTATGGCATCAACCAGTACCTGTTCTACACCTTCAGCGACACGCTCGTCGGCGGCATGCGGTTCGAGTGGTTCCGCGACAACAACGGCTACCGGGTGATCTCGGGGCTGCGGAACGCGCTCTTCGGCGTGCCGAATTCGGCGACCGGGTTCCAGGGCAACTTCTGGCAGATGTCGTACGGCCTCAACTGGAAGCCCAACAACAACTGGATCATCCGGCCCGAGCTGCGGTACGACTGGTACTCGCCCGACCACATGAAGGGCAACCTGCCGTTCGGCACGAACTTCGACAAGTACGGCCAGCTCTACGGCGGCTGCGACGCCATCTGGCAGTTCTAGCCTTCCCGCCTGCGGGGCCATCCATGGCCCCCGCAGGCTCCGGCAGGGCACCACAACCAGCGGCGAGCCTCCCGCTCGCCGTGGCGAGCATGAATCAAGCGAGGCCCACCGGCGACGGTGGGCCTCGCCGTTTTCATGCCCCCATCGGGAGGGTGCGAGGCCGCGACGTAAGTCCAACAAAACCGACGCAAATAGGAGCGGTCGGGGGCTTGGGGAAGATAGGTAATCTGGCGAGTTGTACGGATTTTTGTGAGGCCGCTAGGTTCACTTTCAAGATTTCCGTGGATTCAGTGCATCTCTCAGGAATGAAACCTCTTGGAAACAGCTTCTTCTGCCCGATGACAGAAGGGTTCGTTTACGGGGAGCAAGCCATGATCAGTGTCTGCAATGCATCCCGCCTCGGGCGGCTGTCCCGGTTCCTGCGTGGGCAGGCCGGCCGTGTCCGGCATGCCGTCGTCGTGCTGGCCGCGGTGCTCGCGGCCGGGGCCTTTTCCGACGGAGCTGCCGCCTCCGATCGCTGGCTGACGAGCTACGAGGCCGCCATGCAGGCGGCCCGGGAGACAGGCCGGCCGGTGCTGACGATCTTCACGGGCAGCGACTGGTGTCCCCACTGCCGCACCCTCGAGGACAACGTGCTTGCCTCCGACACCTTCCTCGACTGGGCGGAAGACCGGGTCGTGCTGCTGATGATCGACCTGCCGAAGCAGGGGATTCCCCAGGCGGTCCGCTCGGAACGCTCCCAGGTCTGCATCAAATACGGGGTGCGCACGTTTCCCAGTGCGCTCTTGATCGGGCCCGACGGGCAGAAACTCGCCCTCCAGTCCGGATACACGGGACTGTCGCCAAATGCCTGGATTGCCCAGTTTGCCAGCCACGTTCCGGCAGCTCCGGAGGCCACGGCCAGCGTCTCGTCCGATCGGGTGCTGCCATCGCTCGACGAGGCGGTGGAGACCGCGAAGACAGCCAAGCGTCCCATTCTCCTGCTGGTCTCCAAGAGCGGCGACTCCAAGGCCTCATCGCGGGTCGCCTCCCTCATCAAGGACCCTGAGTTCGAGGCTTTCGCCCGCGACAACTTCGTGGTCGCGACGGTGCCGACGGCCGAGCAGGGGGGCAGCCAGTCCGACCAGAACCTGGAAAATCTGCTTGGTGGCGTGGAACTGGGGCCCGATGCCGTGGAACTGATCGTCACCGACGACGGCCAGACGCCGCTGTTCAGCCAGTCGGCCTCGCAGCCGCCGCAACGGCTCGTGAATGGCCTGCGGCGGTTCCTCGTGGCCCGCCAGGCGGCCCGGAATTTCAGCCCGCGGCGGTAGGCAAAAAGGCTGCGGGGACTTGAAAACCCGCACTGGCCGAGGCGGGGATCGAACCCGCACGGAGATCGCTCTCCACGGGATTTTAAGTCCCGTGCGTCTGCCTGTTTCGCCACTCGGCCGCCGTTCCCGCTTCCCGGTCCCGCCTGATGCGGCTCGCGCGGGGGGATTCCGTGACGCGATGGTATCGCCGGCCGAACGACCCCTGCAAATCGCGACCGGCCGGCGAACCGATTACACTGCCGGAGGCGCGGACCAAGCCTCGGGCCGCAGGCTCGGCCTCGCCTCGCAAGGATAGCCCGTCTTGAATCCCCCCATCGTTCCGCCCGCCCCGCTCCCCGGCATCGACGGATTCCTCGGAACACGGGCCTCCTTCGGCATGGATCTGGTGCTGGTGGGCCTGATCGCCCTGTTGCCCGTGCTGGCCTGGAGCATCCACCTGGTGCGCACGCGGCGGGCCTACGCCGCCCACAAGCGGCTGCAGATCTTCATCGCGGCGGCACTCCTGGCGGCGATCGTGGTTTTCGAGATCGACGTGCGGCTCATCAGCGACTGGAAGGTTCGGGCCGCGGCCGGGGGCGGGAATCCGTGGTGGCCCGTCGGCGTGCTGACGGCGCTGGCCATCCATCTCGTCTTCGCGGTCTCGACCCTCGTGCTCTGGGTCTGGGTGATCTGGGAGGCGTTCCTGCGGTTTCCCACGCCGCCGGCCCCCGGTGGCCACGGCCCACGGCACCGCGTCATGGCCCGGCTGGCCGCCGTCGACCTGGTGCTCACCGCCTGCACGGGCACGGTCTTCTACTGGCTGGCCTTCGTGGCCACCCGCTGACCAGCGTCGCAGCGGCCCTCCGCGGCCGCGGCCCAGCGGCAGATCGCCAGGCCGCCGAAGTAGAGCAGGCAGAGCGGGATCGCCAGAAACAACAGGCTGTAGGGATCGGCGGGCGTGAGGATGGCCGAGACCACGAAGATCACGATCACCGCGATCCGCCACTGCGAGGCGTAGGTGGCCGCGTCGAACACCCCGATCCGCTCGAGAAACAGCATCACGAGCGGCAGCTGGAAGCCGAGCCCGAAGCCGATCGGCAGGATGAGCACGAACCCCAGCCACTCGCTGATCCGCGGGTCGGGGTCGAGGCCGAGCCACTCGTTGAATTCGAGCAGGTAGTCCAGCACGAAGTCGAACACGAAGAAGAAGGCCAGCGCCACGCCGGCGAGGAAGAGCGCCACGCTGATCGGCAGGAAGATCCAGACCCAGCGCTTCTCGTGGACGTAGAGCCCGGCGGCCACGAACGTCCAGAGCTGGTAGAAGATCCACGGGCTCGCCAGCACCACCCCCGTGAGGAGTGCCGCCTTCACGTAGATGCCGAAGGCCTCCTGGGCGCTCAAGGTCGTGATGCTCACCCGCGGATCACGTGACAGCGGCTGCCAGAGGAGCATCGGCACGAGTGATTCCAGCGCGAAGGCCGGGTCCGCGCCACCGCCCGGTGGCTGCGAGTCCATCGCGTCGCCGGGCTGCCCGGGCCCGGCCGGCTGCGTCGCGGGCAGGACCAGCGTGTCGCTTGTGGGCTGCCCCAGCACGCGTCGCAGCCGGTCGGGATGCACCTCACGGAGTTCGAACGACATCCCGTGCCGCTCGACGGCGTCGATGATCTCGTCCCGCGAGTAGGGCAGGGGAGGGCCGCCGGCCTGCCGCGGCTGCCAGGTGTCGAACGTCTCGATCGCCCGCTCGGAATAATATTTGCCGAGCGCCCGGCGCAGCGGCTCCTCGATCAGGTGCACCACGGGGCGGGCCACGAAGAAGCCGACGAGCACGGCCACCGCCAGCCCGAGCGACGCCCGAATCAGGCAGACCCGCAACTCCTCGAGATGCTCGCCGAACGTCATCGTCGAGCTTTGAAACAGATCCTCGTCGGAAGGTCGCGGCATGGCTGGGATGGCCCGATGGTCCGGTGGCTCCGGAGCAGCCAGTTTACTTCAAAACCGGCGGCTATGCCCCGTACTTGCCGAACCGCAGGGCGTGGGCCATCGCCAGCAGCATCAGGTGCTTCGCCGGGAACTGGCCGAAGCCACCCCGCAGGCAGTCGCGTTCCGAAAACTTCGCCAGTCCGTCGGGCCGGCAGTTGTCGGCCACGAGCAGCGTCGGCACCGGATGCCAGGAGTGGCTCTTGAGCTTGCTGGGCGTCGAGTGGTCCCCCGTGACGATCAGCACGTCGGGTTTCAGCCGCTCGATCCGGGGCAGGGCCCGGTCGAGCTCCTCGATCCGCTTCACCTTCTGCTCGAAGGCGCCGTCCTCGCCCGTGGAATCGGTGTATTTGAAATGGAGGAAGAAGAAGTCGTAGTCGTTCCAGCAGCGGGCCAGTTCGTCGATCTGTTCGTCGAGCGACTGGGCCTTGCCCACGAGCGTCATGCCGGCCAGCTGGGCCAGCCCCTTGTACATCGGGTAGAACGCGATCGCGGCGGCCCGCAGACCGTAGAGATCGAGGTAGCTCGGCAGCTGGGGCTTGGCCGCGAAACCACGGAGCACCATCCCGTTGGCCTTCTTCTCGTCGGCGAGGATCGCGCGGGCCTGCCGCACGAATTCCTTGGCCACGTCGGCCGTCCGCCGGGCCGCGGCGGACAGCGGCGCGGGATCGAGCGGCGCCACGCCGGTCGCCTGCGGGTCGGTGTCGGCCACCGCGCCGTCGAGATCCGGGCCGCGGAAGACCACCACGAAGCGGTGCTCCTTCACCGGTTTCACGAACGTTTCCACACCGGGAATCTTCACCGCCTGCAGCCGCTCGACGACCTTGAAGCTCTCCTCCGACGGGATGCGGCCCGCGCGGCGGTCGCTGATCAGGCCGGCCGGGTCGAGCGTGCAGAAATTGCCCCGGGCGGCCACGTCCTGTGGCCCGAGTTCGAAGCCGATGCCGGTGGCCTCGAGCGCCCCCCGGCCGATCTTGAAGGCCAGCGGGTCGTAGCCGAAGAGGCCGAGGTGGCCTGGGCCCGAGCCGGGCGTGATGCCGGGCAGCACCGGCACGCTCAGCCCGCTCGTGCCGCGGCCCGCGAGCCTGTCGAGGTTGGGCGTGCTGGCGGTCTCCAATTCCGTCTTGCCGTGCGGCTCCAGGGGCAGTCCGCCGAGGCCGTCGGCCACCAGCATCACGATCTTCGATCCGTTCTTCTCGGCCAGTTCGCGAATGAGTTCGTGCTCGGTCATGGTGCTGCCGGCTCCCGGGGGTGCGAGTGATGGGAATGGTCGTCGGACATGTGCCCGCAAGGTTCTCGCCGTGGGCTACATTCAGGCGAGAGCCTACCCGCTCCCGCCGCGGAGGGCACCACCCTCCTGCCAACGCCAGCCAAAACCGCAGGTGTGCCCGCAGGTCCGTCGATGAGCGTCATCCGTCCCAAACCCCCCGAAGATCCGCTCGAGTATGAGCCCGCTGCCGCAGGTGCGGCCGCCGGCCGGCCGCGGGAGAGCCTCGACGCGGTCGCCGCCGGGCTCGAACGGGCCCGGCAGGACGTGCTCGGTGCCGCTGCCGTCGCAGGACCCGACCGGCTGCTCGACGCCTACAAGACCCGCGGTGCCCGCGGCACCAGCGAACTGTTCGCGGTGCTGCAGGCGGCGGTGCGAATCCGCGACACGGTCGACCGGGTGATCGTGCTGGGCGACGGCTGCGGGCCCCTCGGGGCGCGGGCCGTTTTCGAATCGTGTGCGCATCCCCGCCACAACGAGCTGTCCCGCGGCGACCGCGGGGGCAAGCCGCGGCTCTTCTTTGCCGGCTCTTCCCTGGACAACGACGCCCTGCAGGGGCTCCTCGATCTCGTGGCGCCGGCAGGGCGGCCGCGGAGTGGTGATCTGCTCGACCGCTGGGCGATCGTGAGCGCCGACACGGCCGGGGATGGCGTCGGGACGGAAGCAGCCACGAGGCTGTTTCTCGCGGCGCTGCTCGAGAGCGTGGGCGGGGATCGGGCGGCACTGGCCGATCGTCTGGCCTCCGTCGGGGTGGCGGAGGGTCGGCTCGCGCACCTCGCCACGGCGCTGGGCTGCCCCCACGTCTTCACGATCCCCGAGCATGTCGGAGCCGGTGCGGCGGTGTTCACGTCGCTGGCCCTCCTGCCGGCGGCGGTCGTCGGCATCGATATCGTGCGGCTGCTCGAGGGAGCGGCGGCCATGAACCGCCGGTTTCGCGAGGCGTCCGCGGCGGCCAATCCGGTGCTCACGTTCGCGGCCGTGTCGTCGCTCATGGCGGAGCAGGGCCGCACGGCCCGGATGCTCGCGAGTTCGCTCGGCCAGCTCGACACCGTCTGCCGCTGGCACGGGCGGATCGCGGACCGCGCGGGCCCGCCGCTCGTCACGTCGCTGGTCGCAAGGGAGCCTCGTCGCGACCCGCTGGTGGTGCCCCCATGGCCGGCCGGTGTGGCGACCGGGGAACGGGTCGACTCTCCGGCGGGAACGGCCTGGCCCGACCTCCCCGCCGCGGCCACTCCCGAGCCCCCGGACACGGACCGGATCCTGCTGCCGCGGGTCGACGAACACGCGATCGGCCAACTGCTCCAGTTCCTCGTGCTGGCCGAGGGAGTGGATGCGGCACGCACGCTATAGTGCCTCAGCCCTGCCTCCTCCATCCCGAAAGGCCACCCATGTCCGTCACGCTCACCTGGACCGGCCACGCCACCTGGCTCATCGACACCGGCGCCGGCACGCTGCTCGTCGATCCCTTCTTCGACGAGTGCCCGACGGCGTCGATGAAGGCGGCCGCGGTCTCCTGCGACGCGATCCTCGTCACGCACGGCCACTTCGACCACGTCGCCGACCTGGTCGCGATCGCCAGGCGGACGCGGGCCCGCGTCTATTGCAACTGGGAGATCGGCCAGTGGCTCGGGGGGCAGGGCGTCGAGGCGGTGCAGCCGATGAATCTCGGCGGCCGGGTGGCGGTGCCGGGTGGCACCGCGAAGATGGAACTCGCCCACCACTCGTCGAGCCTGCCGGACGGCACGTATGGGGGCAATCCTGCGGGCTGGGTGCTCGACGTCGGCGGCGTGCGGGTCTACCTCGCCGGCGACACGGCGCTTTTCTCCGACATGGAGCGGATCGGCCGAGCGCACGACGGCAGGCGGATCGACGTGGCGGTGCTGCCGATCGGCGATCTGTTCACGATGGGGCCCGATGATTCGCTGGAGGCGATCCGGCTGCTCGCGCCGCGGATCGTCCTGCCGAGTCACTACGGCACCTGGCCCCCGATCGAGCAGGATGCGCACGCCTGGGCCCGGCGCGTGCACGCCGCGAAGCTCGCCGATGCACGGGTGCTCGAGCCGGGCGGATCGGTCACGGTCGCGCCGGTCTGACGCCGACCGGCCCGACGCTCACTGCGGCCGCGCCGCGGGCAGTTCCACCGGCTTCGCCGGCGGAACGCGGACCTCGACCATGTCGTTCGCGACCCGCACCTCGAAGACATCCACCTTGAGCTGCGGATTGTCGCACCAGGCGCCGTCGCAGAGCCGGAATCGCCAGGCATGCCACGGGCAGGTCACGACG
>JBJTSM010000304.1:0-3524 GCA_046076685.1 Planctomycetia bacterium
GAGGCGATCTACAACGACGCCAACGGCATGGTCGCGGGCAACAATCCGTTCCAGGTCGTGTTCCTGAACGACGAACGCCGCGAACGCTACCTGGGCGCGCTCAAGCGGCTGGCCGACCGGCGGACCGACATCCCGGCGCTGCCGCGGATCGTGTTCGACGGCAACGAGGCGGCCGACCCGGCGGGCAATCCGCTCCTGGCCGAACTGCTCGGCAGCGGCACGGTGGCGGGCAGATCGCAGACGCCGCCCCTCGCCTGGCTGGGAGACGCGATCGCCATCAAGGATCCGACGGCCGCCGTCTTCCGCCGCCAGGGGGGCGCGAACCTGCTCATCGTGGGGCAGCGTGAGGATCTGGGCGTGAGCCTGCTGGCGATGTCGATGGTCAGCCTCGCCGCCGCGCACGATCCGCATCCGGGCGGGGCCCTCGGCCGGGCGGCGCGGTTCGTCGTGTTCGAGCCGGCGATCGCCGAGGAAAAGCCCGACATCCTGCTGGCCACGCTCGCCCCCTCCCTGCCGCACGAGACCGAACTGGTGGGCCGGCTCGGCGTGGGCGACGCGGTCCAGAGGCTCGCCGACGAGGTGCGGCGACGGATCGACGAGCAGGTGCTCGACGGCGAGGCCGTCTACGTGATCATCCGCGACCTCGCCCGGTTCCGCGAGCTGCGGCGCAACGAGTCGGACTTCGGCTATTCGTCGTTCGGCGGCGAGCAGAAGGCGACGCCGGCGCAGAACCTGGTGTCGCTCCTGAAGGACGGGCCGCCGGTGGGCGTGCACGTGCTGATCTGGTGCGACTCGCTCACGAACCTGCAGCGGACGTTCGAACGCGGCACGCTCAAGGAATTCGAACTCCGCGTGCTCTTCCAGATGAGCGGTGCCGACTCGAGCCAGCTGGTCGACAGCCCGGCGGCCGTCAAGCTCGGGCCGCAGCGGGCCCTCTTCATCCACGAGGAGTCGGGCACGCTCGAGAAGTTCCGCCCCTACGCCTTTCCGACCGCCGCCTGGCTCTCCGGCGTGGCGACGGCCATGCGGGCCAGGCCGCAGGGCACTCCCGGCCCGCGTCCGCCAGCCGCGCCGTCGCCGGCGGCCCCCAAGCAGGCCGCCGCGGCGGGAGACGACTTCGGGTTCACGGGCAAGATCGGCGGCGGCTTCGGGGCCGACGAGTTCAACTTCGCCAAGTTCCTCGACGACCCGCCCGGCGAGAACTCGCCCCCCGGCGATGCGGGCTAGCGTCGTAGCAGAATCCGCCGGCGATGAGCATCCCGCAGACCGCAAACCATTGCGGACTGCATGCCGGTTCATGGCGATGCCTGCTCCACCCTATTTCTCGTGCGGCCGGCGGCCGACCCGCACGGTGATCGTCTGCTGCCTGCCGTCGCGGACGATCTCCATCGGCACCTCGGCGCCGACGGGCGCCCGCGTGAGCAGGAGCACGAGCGTGGCCGGTTCGGTGATCTCCTCGCCGTCGAAGGTGAGCACCACGTCGCCCGGCCTCACCCCCGCCTCGTCGGCGGGCGACTTCGGCTCGATGGCGGCGACGGCGGCCCCGGGACCGCCCGGGAAGCCGGGCGGCAGTTCCCTCAGGGCCATGCCCAGGTAGCCGCGTTCGACGTGGCCCGTCGTGCGGATCTCGTCGCAGACGCGCCGGGCGGTGTTGCTCGGAATGGCGAAGCCGATGCCGCGGAATCCCTTGCCGACGATCGCGGTCGTGATCCCCATCACGTGGCCGTGCACGTCGACGAGCGGGCCGCCGGAATTGCCAGGGTTGATCGAGGCGTCGGTCTGCAGGAATTCCTGGAAGGGATTGTCCACGACCCCGCGCCGGCCGACGGCGCTGACGATGCCGTAGGTGATCGTCCGGTCGAGTCCGAAGGGGTTGCCGATCGCCCACACCATCTCGCCGACCTCGGCGGTGTCGCTGTCGGCCCACTCGGCCTTCGGCAGTTCTTTGGCTTCGATCCGCAGCACGGCCAGATCGGTCGCCGCGTCGGCCCCCACCAGATCCGCCTCGAAGCGGCGGCCGTCCGCCAGCGCCACGGCGATCTCGTCGCTCCGGGCCACGACGTGATAGTTGGTGAGGATCACACCGTCCGCCTCGACGATCAGTCCCGACCCCACCGATTCGTCCGTGGCGTTGGCGGGCTGCTCGCCCCGCAGGCTGGCGATCTCGTCGACGAGCATGTGCACCCGCTTCTTGGCCGACACATTCACCACGGCCGGGCCGATGACCCGCGCGAGCGTCGTGAACAGTTTCCCCACCGACCTCAGTTCCGCCCCCTTGGCCGCATCGCGGATGGCCGCCAGTTCGGCCCGCGTCTTCGCATACTGCACCCGACCGGCCAGCGACGGCCAGACGATCAGCCCCACGAGCACGACGAGCCCGGAAAAGAGGACGAGCGTCCGCCAGGTGGCCACACCCCGCGGGTCGTGCGGCGGGTCGGATTGGATACGGTCACTCATGCGCGAGGATTCCGGGCTGCGAGCGTCCGCCGCACCAGGTCGACGGCGGTCTTCGCCGCCCGCGAGAGTGCCAGCGTGGGCCCGCCCCCCAGCATATGCTCGACGACCTCCACGTGCTCCCCGACCGCGAGCGCGATCGCCAGCACGCTGCGGCCCTCGGGCCCCGGCCGGGCCGGCCCGACCGCGAGCCCGACGGTGGCGGAAAACTCTCTCCGCGCCCGCTCGGCGAGAGCCTCGAGGCCCGCGTCCGTGGCGGGATCGGGCCCCTGCACGACGGCTGGCGGCAGCACCATGCCACCGCGGAAGGCGTGCGCCGCCCGGCGGGCCTCCAGCCGGTGGGCCTCCGCCTGCGCGAGGCATGCGGCCACGCGGCCGGCGGTGCCGATCTCGATCGTGCCGAGGGTCGCGTCCGCGGCCACGAGCGCCCGCACGGCGGCGTCCTCCACCTCGTCGTCCTCGACGCCGTAGACATGCGCGCCGAGGCACTCCCGGATCGTCCGCTCGGTGGGCGCGATCTTCGCCAGGCACTCCGCCTCGTCGCGGCCGCGGGCCACGATCCGCAGCGTGATCGTGGCCTCGTGCGCCGTGATGCCGACGAGCGGATCGCGGCCGCGGCTGATCATGTCGGGCAGCAGCGCCTCGATCGCGCTCTCCCCAGCCCCGAAGCACTTGATCCGCCGGTGCACGAACACTCTTGTCTCGGGCAGCATGGCCGCGAGCGCCCCGGCGACGGTGCCGGCCCACATGGCCTTCATTTCGGCCGGCACCCCCGGCAGCGCGATCACGCGACTCGTGCGGCCGTCGGGTCTCGGCAGGTCGATGTCGATGCCGGGGGCCGTGCCGTCGGGATTGGGAATGATCCGGCTGCCGCGGGGAAACAGCGCCTGCCGGCGGTTGCTCTCGGGCATCGCCACGCCGCGTCTGGCAAACCGCGACTCGACGGCCGCGAGCGCCGGCTCCGAGAGTTCGAGCGGCTGGCCGGCGACCGCCGCGAGCACGTCCCGCGTGAGATCGTCGGCCGTGGGACCCAGCCCGCCGGTCGCCACCACCAGGTCGCACCGCCGGGC
>JBJTSM010000305.1:0-2155 GCA_046076685.1 Planctomycetia bacterium
CGGCACCGACCCGTTGTGCAAATACGGGGCGCTCGCCCAGACGCCGTCGAGCGGCGGCGCCACGTAGCCGGCGGGCGACTCTCGGTCCCTCATCGCTTCGGCGGCCTCAACTGGATGCCCGACGCCCCCCTTTCCGAACCAGCTGCGGTTCAGGTCGCCGCGTTCCTTCGCCGTGAGCGAGTCAAACCGCACGCGATCGGTGCCCACCTCATCGATGTCGACGACGCGGTCGGGATAGGTTTCCTGCTCCGCGCTCGCGCCGCCATATGTGCCGTGGCAGCCGGCACAGTGCTGGAGGAAGAGCCCCCTGCCCCGCTCGGCGACCGCCGCATCGACCGGCCAGGGCCACGGCGGCGCTTCGAGCGACTCGATCCACCGCTCGATGTCGCGAAACTCGTCCTCCCAGGCATGGAACTTTTCCGGCCCGTTCTCCTTCACCAGCAGAAACTGCATCAGCACGCGATGCCCCTTGGCCGCGAAGCCGTCGGCATAGAGGCTGCGGCGTTTTTGGTAGTGCCACCAGGCGGGTGCATCCATGTCGTGGTGCACGAGGTCGAACCGTGGCGGCCGTTGCACAATCGAGAGATCGGGGGCCCGATGCCGCATCAGGGCCACGCCGAACATCACGGCGTTGGTCGTGCCGTTGGTCGTGCCCAAGGGCAGAAGCAGCGACCCCATGTCCATGTGACCGAACGGCTTCCGCTGCCGCACCTTCACCAGCCGCACCTCCTCCGTCAGCGTCTCGAGCGCGTAGCTGGAATTGGGCAGCCCCGGCACCGCCCTGCCGTCGACCTGCCCCTGGTGGCAGGCCAGGCAGCTCATCGTCCACGCCCCCGAGGCGTCGACGACGTATTGCATCGACCGCGAGGGATCTTCCGGATGGGGCGTGAGGCCATAGCGTTCCATGGCCATCAGCCGCCGTTCCGGCACGCCGGCCCGCTCCGCCCGCGATCGGGCCGGCTCCTCCCAGGTGGTCCAGAGCTCGTCGAACACCTGCTGGTCGAAATCGGGCGGCAGGTAGTTTCGCGACAAGAGCAGGCTCAGCCCCCGCGCGGGGGGCGGTGCGTGGTCGACCGCGGTCACGGGCTGCTCCGCGGCCGCCAGTTCCGCCGCGGACGCCGGGGCCGGCGCGAGCAGCATCCAACCGACGAGCCACGCGACGAGAGCGAGCCTGACCGGCACGGCCGGCACGACCGCCCATCGACGTTCGACTCGCGCTGCGTTCATGGCATACTGGACCTGTCGGAAATACGATCGTCGCAGTATAGACGTGCCATCCGCCGCGACCGCCGCCCCCGTCCAGCCGGTCGTTTTCCGTTCCCGCCGCCCCTTTCCCGCCCCGCCGCCATGCCCACCGCGAATCCCATCCTGATTCCCGAACTGCGCGTGATGCTCGGTGAGGGGGATGCCGACGGCCTGCGGGAAGTGGCCCGGGAGCTCCACCCCGCCACGGTGGCCGATTTCTCGGAGGGACTCGAAGACGCCGAACTCTGGCGGCTGCTCGACTGCCTGCCGGTCGAACGGCAGGCGGAGATTTTCCCCTACTTCTCCATGCCCCGGCAGGTGGAACTGGTGCAGGCGGCCGACCGGGCCCACCTGGGGCCGCTGATCGAGTGGATGGCCCCGGACAACCGCGACGACCTGCTGCGGGAACTCGCCCCGGATCTCGTCGAGGAGATCCTGCCGCTGGTGGCGAAGGCCGAGCGGCACGACATCCGCATGCTCCTCTCCTGCCCCGAGGGGTCGGCAGGCGCGCTAATGACGACCGAATACGCGTCGCTGCCGGCCGACATCACGGCGGGCGAGGCCGTGGCCCGCCTCCGCTCCCAGGCGCCCAACAGCGAGTCGATCTACTACATCTACGTGCTCGACGCCGCCCGCAAGCTCGTGGGCTTCGTGTCGCTCCGCGACCTGATCCTCGCCCGACCGACGGCGCTCGTGTCGGACCTGATGCAACGCGATCCGATCAGCGTCCGCCTGGAGGAGCCCAGCGACCGCGTGGTGGAAAAGCTGGCCCGGTTCGACTTTCTCGCCATCCCGGTGGGTGACGATTCCCACCAGCCGGTTGTGCTCGTCCACCACCGGGATGGCGAGGAAGTCGAAGCGGGCCAGCTTTTCCACCACGCGGTCGCTGGGCTCCTCGAGGCGGACGCTG
>JBJTSM010000306.1:0-3145 GCA_046076685.1 Planctomycetia bacterium
CTGCCCGACGGCACGCGGGGCGAGATGACCGGGCTGCAGGTCGTGGAAAACGCCGGCTGGCTGATCCCCTACGTCGCCTGCGTGCTCGCCCTGTGGGGCATGCTCGCCCATTTCGGCGGCACGTTCCTCAGGTTTGCAGACCGCTACGACCGCGGCCTGGCCGGGCCGCCCGATCGTGCCGCCGCCGCGGACAGGACCGCCGCAGGGCGCAGGCCGCGAGCGGAGAAGGATCCCGCGGCCGGGCGGTCCACACTGTCGGCCGTCGATTTGGTCGTGCCGCTGCTCGGCTGCGCGGCCGTGGGCCTGTTCTGCCTCCTGGCCACGTTCGACCGGTCGGCGGGCACAGGGGGCCACGACTGGAAGGCCGCAGGCACGCTGCCGGTGCTCCACGAAGGGCGGATCAAGCCGCTCGACACCGTCGCCCGCAACACGCTGCAACTGCTCGGCAACCGCACGAGCGTCATGATGCCGAAGAAGGGGGAAGCCCCGCAGCAAGCGCCGGCGGACCTGCCCGTGGGCACGATTTCCGCGCCTCAATGGATGCTCGGCGTGATGGCCGGTGCCGACTGGATCGAGCACGCGCCGGTCTTCCGGATCGATGCCAAGGAGGTCACCGATCTGTTCGATCTGCCGCGGCGCAAGGGGTATCGCTACAGCCATGCCGAACTGGAGGCCGGGCTACCGAAGCTCCGCAAGCAGCTCGAGTCGATGCGGGACGTGCCGCCCGAGCAGTTCAGCTTCACGCAGAAGAAGTTCTCCGAGATCAACCAGAAGCTGATGGCCTACGACCTGCTGCGGTACAGCTACGAAACCCCACGGCTCCCTGAGCCGGGCGAGGGGGAGGAGGCCCGCAAGGCCCTCCTCGGCGAGATGGAACGCATCATGCAGATGTCCCGCCGGATCGAGGCGAGCCATCCGCCGGCGGCATTGCCCCCCACATCGGCGACCAAAACGGCTGCCGGATCGGCGGCGCGTGCCGGGGAAGGGGAGTGGCAGGCGCTCTACCCGGCCTGGGTATCGGCGATCGTCGGCCGGCTCCTGGCAGCCAGGCCGGGCCAGCCGGCGTTCGAGGTCAACCCGGGGCTCCTGCCGCTGACCGACCTGCTCCGCGCCGTGCCCGGACCGGCGACCGATTTCAACCGCGCGCTCGATGCCTTCCGGTCCGCCACGGCCTCGTTCCCCGAAGTCCGCGCGAACGCCGACAAGTCGGCCTACGAAGCCTGGCTGAACCGGTTCAACCCCACCGATGTGGCCAAGTGGCTCTACGTGCTGGCCGGCGTGGTCTGCTTCGCGAGCTTCCTCGCTGGCCGCCGGCCACTCAACCGGTTCGTGTTCTGGATGCTCGTCGCCACCCTGCTCCTCCACACCTTCGCGCTGTGCAGCCGCATCTACCTCACCGGCCGCCCCCCGGTGGTGAATCTCTATTCGTCCGCCGTGTTCATCGGCTGGGCCTGCGTGCTCGCGGGCCTGGGGCTCGAGGGCCTGTTCGCCAACGGCATCGGCAACCTCGTGGCGGCGATCAGCGGCGCCCTCACGCTGATGGTGGCCTATGGCCTCGACACCGGCGACACGATGCATGTGCTGCAAGCCGTGCTCGACACGCAGTTCTGGCTCTCCACGCACGTGATCACGGTGACACTCGGCTACGGCGCCACGTTCCTGGCCGGCGTGCTCGGCATCTTTTCGATCGTGCATCGCATCGCGGGCCGCTCACACGCATCGACTCCCGAACGACGACTGGCAGCCCGGCAGCAGGATGACCAGCTCTACCGGATGACCTACGGGGTGGTCTGCTTCGCCCTGTTCTTCAGCTTCATCGGCACGGTGCTCGGCGGTCTCTGGGCCGACGACAGCTGGGGGCGGTTCTGGGGCTGGGATCCGAAGGAAAACGGCGCCCTGATGATCGTGCTCTGGAACGCGGCCGCGCTGCACGCGCGCTGGGACCGCTGGCTGGGCCCGCGCGGCTTCGCCCTGTTCGCCATCGGCGGCAACATCATCACCGCCTGGAGCTGGTTCGGCACCAATCAGCTCGGCATCGGCCTGCACAGCTATGGCTTCACGAGCGGCGTGCTCCTGCTGCTGGCCGGCTTCGTGGCCAGCCAACTGGCGATCATCGCCGCCGGGCTGCTTCTCACGCGGCCCGACGACGGTGGCGGGCCGCAGCGATCTCCAACGGCCGGCGACGAACTGCTCCCCGCAAACCCGTGACGCGGTAAACGAGAGCGCGATCGCGCCGCCCTTCGAAATGTCGTCGGCTCCCGTCTTCACGACCCGCGTGCGGCGGCCATCGGCCCGGGCTGTGGCATAGGCCTCACGCACCTCCCGCCACCCGGCGGCCCCGACGCCACTCACCACCACCCAGTCGGCCGCCGTGGCCCGCGCGATGTCGGGCGGCAGGCTCGTGCGGCTGCCGTGGTGAGGGGCCACGAGCACGTCGCAGGTGTCGGGGTCGGAGGCGACGAACCGGGCCAGCGCATCCCCCTCGATGTCGCCGGTGAGAAGCAGCCGGCGGCCTGCCGACTCCACGGCGAGCACGAGGCTCGTCTCGTTGTCCTGCACGGGCGGCGCGGCTTCATGCGACGGATGGAGCACGCGGATGCGGCAGAGCGGATCGAGCGCGAACGAATCCCCGGCCTCCGCGGCCCGCACCGGCACGCCCGCCACCGCCGCGAGCCGCAGGACTTCCCCGACCGCCCACGAGTCGCTGCGGAGAAACGGCGGGGGCACGACGATCTCCCCCACGGCAAACCGATCGAGCAGTTCGGGCACGGCGTTGAAATGATCGGTGTCGGCATGGGAGATGACGAGCGTGTCGATCCGCGTCACCCCCTCGTGCCAGAGCACGGCCGTCATGGCCCGCCTGGCCGCGGCCGGTGCTCCGAGCCGGCCGGCGTCGTAGACAAGGCACCGCCCCGTCGGACTCCTCACCACGATGCCGCAGCCATGCCCCATCGCCGCCACGACCGCCCGCATCTCGGTCGGCTCCGGAACCATGAACCGCTGCGCGGCGGTGCCAACCCAGCCCACGCCGACCCAGGCCGCGGCCACCGTGGCCCAGGTGCCGAGGCGGACGAGCCGCTCTCGCGACAGGATCAGGAGCGAAAGCCCGAGCAGCACATACCATCCCGCCACCCACCAGCCCGGC
>JBJTSM010000307.1:0-2174 GCA_046076685.1 Planctomycetia bacterium
CAGATCCACCATGCCGAGCGAGTTGCACGCCGCCCGCCAGCCGGGCAGGGTGTGGGCCACCAGCCAGTCGCCTGCCGGGCCGTGGCACGATTCGCAGCTCACCCCCTCGTGCGCGAGCGGGCCGCGGCCGGTCGCGTGACAGCCGATGCAGGCCGTGTGCTCGTGGGCGGGCACCCGGCGTCGGGAGGGATCGCGGGCGGCCAGCAGCGAGACGATCTGCTCCGACAGCGGTTCGTGGAGCACCCGTTCGGCCCGCGCGTGGGGATCACGGGCCGACCAGACCGTGTAGCTGCTCTGCCAGGCCGCATGGCCTTCCACCGCGGCGGCGTGGCAGCCCGATGACGTGCAGTTGCCGGCCCCCAGCAGGCCCCGTGGTGGCTGCACCGTCCGGCTCGGGTTGGCTGCGGCCGTGGCGCGACTCCCGGTTGGGGAAGGGGCTGCGGCGTCGCGCCGGCATGCGGCACCCACGACGGCAATCGCCGCCACCACCGCCAGCGCCGCGGCGGCCGGCAGAGCCTTCACTTCGCGCCGGCCACTGTCAGTCGGGGCGGGCATGCGTCAGCGCTCCTGGCGGCGATCCTGCGGTGCTGCCGGCGGAAGAGACGGCGGAAATCGCCTGATGCGGGCCGAGCCCGTGATAGCCGTGGCACTCCACGCAGTCGAACCGCGCGCCGCCGATCGGCTTGCCGCTGAAGGCGTCGTGTCCCGGCGGCGCATGGCAGGCGGTGCACGATTCCCGGCCCGCGATCATGACGAGGCCGTTGTCGAGCGGCGAGCCGACCGGGAGCGTGGCGACCTGGCTGCCGGCGCCGGAATCGTCCGGGGCGGCTGCGGCATGGCACTCCCGGCAGTCGTAGGCCCGATGGGGGCCATGATCGAAGCGGGCCTTTGTCAGCCAGATGGTGGGAACGCGGGTCGGCTCGATGGCGAACCAGGGGAGCCTGCCACGATCTTCCGATCCGGCGGTCAGCAGGTGGGCCGCCTCGGGAACGGACGCGTCACGGGTCTCATGGCACTTTTCACAGGTCCCACGCGTGAAGGCGAGGGCCCGGGCGACGTGGCCTTCGACGACGGATCGCACCTTGGCAGGAGCGGCCTCCGCCGGCCGCGCCGCGGGCAGCGGCCGGCGCACGAGCGGCTCGTCGAGCGGCGAGGGGTCTTGCGCCAGGGCCTCCTGCAGATAGCGGGTTTCGAGAAACCGGGCGATGCCGGCGGCGTCGAGGCCGTGCGGCAGCACCGCATCGGGTTTGGTCATCACGAGGTCGGCGGTGGCGGCCGGCTGGCCTACCAGACCCTCGAAGGGCAGTTGGTGGCAGGCTGCGCAATGCCGTTCGAAGTCGACCGGCAGGGCATACGCCCCCGGCGGGCTGCCGGCCAGGGCGGCAGGCAGCGTTCGCACCGCGTCCGGCGGCAGAGACGAGCCGAACTCATGGCAGGACGCGCACGACAATTGCACGAAGTCGTGCTCTCCCGCTGTCGCGGGCTGGTAGCGGCGGCGGTCGGCGGCGGTGAGCATTCCGTATGTCAACGCTCGTGCAGCGCCGGGCTCCGTGGGTGTCGGCCCGAAGCTCAGGCCGGCCCGCATGTGGCGGCCGTGCGAAAACTTGAGCCGGCCCGGATCCGAAGCGAGCCCCGCGAACGCGGGATGGTGTTCATCGTCGAACCGCGTGATCGGCGTTGTGACCGCGGCGGGCGGCACCGCCGCATCGACGAGCCGATGGGCGGCGATGTTCGCGTGGCAGGCGGTGCATGTCTGGTCGGCGACCCGCGAGATGTCCGCACCGCGGCCGCGATGGTCGACGTGGCACGACGCGCACGAGCCCACCTCGGCGGTCACCTGCAGCGGATGGTGGGCCGGCCCGCGGTGACAGGCCTCGCACTTGCCGTCCATCGCCTGCCGGGTCGACGCGGTCGACAGCCAGGTGTCGTCCTTGATCGGAGAGAAGGGGACATGGCACGCGTTGCAGTCGTTTTCCCACTTGGCGTGCACGGCGGCCACCGGGCCCGGGGCGTGGTGCAACGGGGCATCGAACGCGCCCCAGGCGGCCCAGGCGATGCCGAGCCCGAGACAGGCGAGGGTCAGCCAGCGGCGGGTGCGCTGGAAACGGTTGGGACGGTGGAAATACGAGCGGTCGATCCGCGACACCTTGCCGCGGGAGGTCTGTCGCTGCGGG
>JBJTSM010000308.1:0-8434 GCA_046076685.1 Planctomycetia bacterium
ACCACATCCACGCCCCGGACGCAAGCCCGGGGATGGCCCACCACATCCAAGCCCCGGGCGCAAGCCCGGGGATGGCCCATCACATCCAAGCCCCGGGCGCAAGCCCGGTGATGGCCCATCACATCCAAGCCCCGGGCGCAAGCCCGGGGATCGCTCCTCACGGCTTCGGCAGGCACGAGGCCAGCGCGAGCAGGGCGTAGCTCGTCACCAGATTGGGGTCGCCCTCCATCCACCGCGGGTTCTGGTTCACCCACGAGCCATCCGGCTGCTGCCGGTCGACGAGCGTGCCGGCCAGTTCGTTCCGCCAGACGTGCTTCAAGCCCGCGGCATCGGTGAACGTCTCGTCGCCCAGGGTGTCGAGGGCCTTGGCCGCCGTCTGGAGGTAGTAGTAGAGGCCGGCATCGCCCATGCCGGGGTTTTCGGTGAACGTGTAGTGTTTCGCCAGCCATGACACCGCGGCCTTCACGCGGGGATCGTCCCGGGTGAGGCCGGCGAAGATCATGCTCTTGAGCCCGGCATAGGTCATCGAGCCGTAGCTCCGCAGCCCCCCCTCCGGCGTCGTGCCGGCGAAACTCTCGCCCCCCGCCGCCGGCGTGTAGTAGAAGCCGCCGTCGGGGTTCTTGGCGGCGAACGGCAGGGGGTTGTGAGGCCCCTCGAGATTCTGGGCCCGCGACACGAACACGAGCGCCCGCTGGATCGCCACGTCGTCGGCGCCCGTGCCCACGCTCCGCAGGGCCTCGATCAAAAACGACGTGTTGGAGAGATCGGGCCTGTTCTTGCGGCCATACCCCGCGCCCCCATAGGCCGGATCGGATTCCTCCTTGCCCTCGCCGCCGTCCCACTGCAGGCCCTTCACGAACGCTTCGGCCGCCTTGATCTGTTCGCTGTAGCGGCCGTCCTTGTTGCAGGCGGCCAGCGCGACCATCGCGATCGAGGTCTCGTAGTTGGCCACCGGCGAATCCGGCGGATGGATGCCGCCGTCGGCCTGCCTGAACCGGAGCAGGTAGTCGATGGCCTTCTGGACGGCCGGCGCGTCGGCGGGCGTGCCCGTCTTGACAAGCGCCGTCACCGCCAGCGCCGTGATGGCCGGGCCGGCCTTGGCGGAGAAGCTGCCGTCTTCGGCCTGGCCCCGCTCCACGAGGTAGGCCGTCGCCCGGTCGATCGCCGCGCGGATCGCCGGCGCGTCGGCCCCGCAGGCGGCAGGCGGAAGCACGGTCGTCGTGGCGACGAAACAGGCCAGGCAGAACCAACGCGCGAACCGGCCCTTGGCGACGAACATGGTGCACCTCCACGGAAAAAAGCGTCTGCGAAAGCATACGCCTCCGTCGCGGCGGGCGGAAAGGCCGCCGGGCCGGCCTGGTGATGCCGCGGCCGATTCGGCGTCAGACGGGCGCCGTCGGCAGGGCCCGCGGATAGGGCGGCACGGCCCGCGGGGGCGGATCGCGACCCTCTTCGAGGCTCCACTGCTCCCGCTCCTCGTCGCTGGCGTAGTAGGCGAGCCAGATGCTCGCGTCTTCGGCGTCGGTGGTGCTGCAGTCCCAGTGGAAATAGTTGTCGGGCAGGTCGACCCGTTTCACGGTCGCCGGCAGGATGTCGCGGCGGATGAGGACGTAGAGTTCCCGATCGGAGAGGTGGTCGGTGAAGTCGAGCACCACGCGCTTCGCGTAGAGACACTCGATCGTTTCCCAGAGCCGCTCGCGCACCTGCTCGTCGTCGAGCGTGCAGGCCGGCTGCAGGGCGAGGGGCGGGTCGAACCAGCGGGCGATCGGCACGAGCGGGGCTCGTTCCCAGGCGAGCATCGATTCGAGGAAGCGGTTTTCGACCTCGGTGGGCAGGAGGCGGAAGTCGATCTCCCAGATCGCCTCGTCGAGGTAGGGCTCGATCTCGTTGCGCAGTTCGCAGTTGCGCAGCAGGCAGTCGACTTCTTCCGGTTCGGGATGGCGTGCGAGAGGCATATGGCCGGGCGATTTCCTGGAGACTGAAATCTGGAGACTGAAATCTGGAGGCGACGCGTGGAGGCGTGGCGACCGACGCGTGCCGGCCTGCCCTGCTCCGGCATCGAAAATACCAACGCCACCGGGCGGTTCAACGGACGGGCGGCCGTTTTTCGCCGGTTTTTCCTGCCGTGGGACGGCACGATCGCTACGATGCCACCACTTTCCGTGGCCTGCCGGATTCGCCACGATTCGCCCGGTTTCGCAGGATACCCGGCTACTGCTTTTCGCCGGCACCGGCCGCGGTCTCGCCGCCCCCGCACTCGAGCGAGGCGATTTTCGCCACCCGGCGGGCATGGCGGCCCCCCTCGAACGGCGTCTCCAGCCAGGTGCGGATGAGCTTGTCCTGCACCTCGGGGCCGATCATCTCCGCCGACAGGCAGAGGACGTTGAGATCGTTGTGCCTGCGGCTCATTTCGGCCGTGACCTCGTCGTGGCAGGTCGCCGCCCGAACGCCGGGGAGTTTGTTGGCGGCGATCGCCATGCCCACGCCGGTGCAGCACAACAGGATGCCGCGTTCGGCCGTGCCGTGGCTCACCTGCCGCGCGACGTCGGCGGCGATGTCGGGGTAGTCGACGGCCTCGTCACTGTGGCAGCCGCAGTCGATCACCTCGTTGCCCATGCGCTGAAGCAGGCCCATCAGCCGTATCTTCGCCGCCACACCACGATGGTCGCTGCCGATGGCAATCCGCATGAAAAACTCCCTGACGTCGCTGTCCTGCACCACCATTCCACCGGTCGGCGGCTCACGTTCCGCCGAGCAGTCGGCCTCCGAGTGTATCGATTCTGCTCACCAAATGCGCGCGAATTTGTTCGGCACACTGCCGGTAGGTGGCCAGGGTTCCGCCGATCGGGTCGATGACGTCGTGCCGCTCGGGGGAAAGCATCGCCACGCGGCCGCCCGCCTCGGGAAACTGGGCGAGGATGTTCGCCCGGTGCGATGCCGTCATGGTCCAGATCAGATCCGCCTGCCGGGCCAGGTTTTCGGTCAGGGGCTGGCTTTCGTGGCCTGACAGGTCGGCCCCCCGTTCCCGCATCGCCTCGAGCGCCCCGGTGCTCGCCTTGCCGCCCCCCCAGGCCGCGATCCCGGCACTGGCAACCACCACGCCGTGCCGTTCGATCTCGTCGGGCCGGCAGCCGATCCGCTCGGCGACGAGTTCCCGAAAGATCGTCTCGGCCATCGGGCTGCGGCAGGTGTTGCCCGTGCAGACGAACAGCACCATGAGGCTGGAGAGCCGGCGGAGGGTTTCCTCCGAAACGATGCCGGGCCGGACGATGCGGAAGCCGGCCTCGTCGACCTCGACGGTCGAGGCGGCCTGGGCATAGCGGGCGCGGCCGTCGTTGATCACGAGGCTCACCGTCGCTCCGGCGGCCGCGCACCGTTCCACGACCTCGTCCGCCGTGACCGGCGGCGAACCGTTCGCGGCCACCGGCTCCGCCAGCACGAGCGGTCCGGCCAGCATCCGCATGCAGTCCGCGAGCATCGGGTGGCCGGGCACCCGCAGCCGCAGCCGGCCGTCGCCGACGATGCTCCGCCGCACACCCGCGGGCAGCCTGTGCACGAGGCTGTCGGGATGATCGTCGGCCACGATGATCGTCACCGGTCCGGGCCAGCACCTCCTGGCCAGCCGCTGACCCAGCGGGCTGAGCCGCGGTGCCCAGTCGAGGGCCTCGTCGGAACTCTTCAAGGCCAGGGAGAGCCGCGGCTCGCCCGGCCGTTCGGCCGCCAGCGGCAGCAGCCGCGCGACGGCCGCTTCGTTTCGCGCGCTGGCGGCGACCACGTAGTCGGTTTCCGTCGGAAAGGCGACCGTCTTCCCCTCCGCCAGAGCCTGGACGGCCCGATGCACCACGTCACGGGCGTCGTCGGTGCGGCGCAGATCGATGACCATGGGCGGCATGGGCAGAGGCCGACGTCGGAGGGCGGCATGCACCCGGCGAGGCGTGCGCGCGGAAAACGCGGAAAAACGCAGCGAAACGATTGGAAACGTGGAAAAGTACCGGAGTTTGACCGGCACAGTCAAGCATCGGACTCTGGGCAGGAGGGGCGAGCCGCGGGCGATCGCCGCGGCCGGAGCCACGGGGCGGGGGGCGGAAAAGCCGCCGGCGCGACACTTTTCGGCTTGTGACGCAGTCGGCGGCTCCGGTATTCCTCCCCGACCCGCTGCCGCCCCTCCCTTCATCGGCACCATTGATGGACTCGCGCACGCTTTCAACGGTCGGTGGAAACAGCCTCCTGAAGGTCGTCCTGGCCTGCGCCTGGCTGTCGACGGCGGCCGCGCAGGGCCAGTATCCGCCCGCGCCCGGTGGTGTCTCGCCTCTGCCGCCCGCGGCCGCCACGCCGCCGGCCGCACCGGCCGCGGCCACCGCGGTGGACGAGGCCAACCGCATCGTCGAGGTGCGGATCGAGGGCAACCACGCCACCGACGTCTCCAAGCTGCCCAAGCTCGTCACCCGGGCGGGCCAGATCTTCGACGCCCAGGCGATCGAGGAGGACGTCCGCACGCTCCATCGCTGCCGCAAGTTCGTCGACGTCCACCCGAAGTACGTCCGCGTGAAGGAGGGCGTGGTCGTGGTCTTCCAGGTGGTGGAGCGGCCGATGCTGCGCTACGTGAAATACGTCGGCAACCAGCGGGTGCCGACCCGCACCATCCGCAAGAAGGCGGAGATCGAGGTCGGCGACTCGATGGACGCCTACGTGGTCGAGGAGGCCCGCCGGCGGATCGAGTCGTACTACCACGAGAAGGGCTACGACGCCGCGAAGGTGACCACGATCGAGGGCAGCAAGCCGGGCGACAAGGGGGCGGTCTTCCTCATCGACGAGGGGCGGAGCCGCAAGTCGCTGTGGACGAACTTCGTCGGCAACAGCATCGCCACCGATGCCCGCCTGCTCACGCAGATCAAGTCGAAGCCCGGCGTGTTCTGGCTGCTCGGCGGCGACGTCGATCGCACCAAGATCGACGCCGACGTCGAGGCGCTCACCGCCTACTACCGGAGCCTCGGCTTCTTCCAGGCGAAGGTGGGCCGCGAGCTGGAGGTGGTCAACGGCGGCAACCGCGACTGGACGATGCTCACGTTCGTGATCAACGAGGGGCCGCGGTACTCGGTCCGCAACGTCTCGTTCGTCGGCAACAGCAAGTTCAAGAGCGAGTTCATCTCGCGCGATCTCAAGCTCACCAGCGGCCAGCCCTTCAACCAGTCGAAGATGGACGCCGACCTCGGCATGATCCGCGACATCTACGGCGGCCGCGGCTTCGTCTTCGACGACATCCGGGCCGATCCGCGATTCCTCGAGGAGCCCGGCCAGCTCGACCTCGTCTACAACATCGAGGAGGGGCAGCGGTACCGCGTGGGCAAGATCAACGTCCGCATCCGCGGCGAGCATCCGCACACCCGCCACAGCACCGTCTTGAACCGGCTCTCGCTCCGCCCCGGCGACATTCTCGACATCCGCAAGCTGCGGGACGACGAACGACGGCTCAAGGCGAGCAGCCTGTTTCTGGCCGATGCCGCGAAGGGGGAGGGGCCGCGGATCGTGTTCAGCAAGCCCGAGGGGGAAGACACGCAGATCGCCCGCGACCCCAAGCGGCCCGGCTTCCGCGGCCAGAGCCCGGACGGCGAGGACGACGCGGTGCTCGACCTCGTGCTCGAAGGGGAATGGAATCCGGAAGACGGCCCGCCGCCGCCGGTGGCGGCGCAGCCGGTCTGGCGCGGCCAGAGCCCGCAGCCCATGATGCAGCCAATGCAGCCCATGATCCAGCCCGGCATGCAGCCGGCTCAGCAGGCCTTCGGCGGCATGCCGCTCCAGCCAACGGGCCCGGAGGCGGTCGACTATGGCCGCACCATCGCGCCCGCGCCGCGGGCTCCCGCCTTCGTGGCGCAGGCTCCCGGGCAGCCTGGCATGGTGCAGCCCGGCGTGGTGCAGCCGGTGCCTTTCCAGGCGGGGATGCAGCCCGCCATGCAGCCGGCCCAGTTTCAGCCCGGCATGATGCAACCGGGCATGCAACCGGGCATGCAGCCCGGCATGATACAGCCTGGTCTGGCCCCGCCGGGCATGGCGCAGCCGGGCATGGTGCCAAACTTCGCGGAGCCGCTGCAGGTCTTTCCGGGGCAGGAGCCCTACGTGGTCGTCGACGTGGACGCCGAGGAGACGCAGACCGGCCGGCTCATGATCGGAGCGGGCGTCAACTCCAATGCCGGGCTCGTCGGCAACATCGTCATCGACGAACAGAACTTCGACATCACCCGCCTGCCGCAGAGCTGGGACGACATCCGCAACGGCACCGCCTTCCGCGGCGCCGGCCAGCGGTTCCGCCTCGAGGCCGCACCGGGCACGCAGCTGCAGCGGTACACGGCCACGTTCCAGGAGCCGTATCTCTTTGACACGCGGATCGGCCTGTCGACCAGCGCTTCCTACTACACCCGCTTCTTTTACGACTGGGCGGAAGGCCGCGTCGGCGGCCGCGTGGGCCTCGGCTACCAGTTCGCCTTCGCCCCCGACCTGTCGGTGAACACGGCGTTTCGCGGCGAGAGCGTCGACGTCTACAACCCGCGGCTCCTCACGCCCGCCATCCAGAACATGCTCGGCACCAACTCGGTGTATGGCTTCAGCGGCGGCATCATCCACGACACCCGCGACAGCCCGTTCCTGCCGACGCAGGGCCATCTGGCGACGTTCGAGTTCGAGCAGGTGATCGGCACGTTCGTCTATCCGCGCGGCATCCTCGAGGGCAGGCAGTACTTCCTGCTCAACGAGCGGCCCGACGGCTCGGGGCGGCACGTGCTCTCGATCGGTTCGGTGCTCGGCATGTCGGGTCCCGACACGCCCGCCTACGACAACTTCTTTGCGGGCGGCTACAACACCCTCCGCGGCTTCACCTTCCGTGGGGCCAGCCCGCGGCAGATGCCCAACGGCCAGTCGCCCGTCAACGCCGCCCAAAACGCCGCCGTCATCGGCGGTCCGTTCGAGTGGCTCAACACGGTCGAATACATGTTTCCGATCACCGCCAACGACGGGCTGCGCGGCGTCGTCTTCACCGACTTCGGCACCGTCGAGTCGAACGTTTCGATCAGCAACATGCGGGTGGCCCCCGGTTTCGGCCTGCGGATCACGCTGCCGGCGATGGGGCCGGCGCCGATCGCGCTCGACTTCGCCTTCCCGGTCGTCTACGCCCCCTACGACAGCAAGCAGCTCTTCAGCTTCTTCGTGGGATTCGCGCGGTAGCGGCCCCGGCCGGCCGCGGCCGGCAGACCTGTGGACGATCCATGCCAAGCACGCCAGCCCATCCGGAGCGGATTCTCGTCGTGGGCAACGGCTTCCTCGGCGACACGGTGCTGGGCATCCCGTTCTTCCGCAACCTGCGGCGGCGGTTTCCGGATGCGGTGATCGACGTGCTGCTCGAGCCGGCCGCCGCCGCGGTGCTGGCGCACTGCCCCTACCACGACGAGATCCTCTCCTGGCCGCGGCCGCCCCGATCCCAGCGGCTCCTGCCCACGGCCCTCTCCACGCTCGTCGGCCAGGCCGCCTGGCTGCGGTCGCGCGGGTATACGCGGGCCTATCTCTTCAAGCGGTCGTTTTCGAGCGCCCTGCTCGTGCGTCTGGCCGGCATCCCGTGGCGGGTCGGCCATGCGGCGGAGGGCCGCGGCTGGCTCTTGTCGCGGGCGGTGGGCATCCGCCGGGGTCGGCACCAGGTGGAGGTCTTTCTCGACCTGTTGAGGGTCGACGGGATCGAGATCGACGACGGGCACAACGAGAACTGGGTGGCCGAAGCCGATCGCGCCGCCATCGCCGCCCTGCTGGCAGAGGTGCCGGCCGGTCGGCCCAAGGTCTTCGTGGCCGTGCGGTCGACGAACGCGGGCAAGCACTGGCCGCTCGACCGGTGGGCGGCCGTCGTCGAGTGGCTGGTCACGGCCCGAAACGGCGAGATCTTCTTCTGCGGCGGGCCCGCCGACGTCGCCATGCATGCGGAGATCGTGGAGCGGCTCGACCCCGCGGTGGCCCGGCATGTGCACGACCATTCGGCCTCCGTGCGGCTGCGGCAGGTCGGCGCCCTGCTTGCGGCCATGGACCTGTGCGTCGGCATCGACAGCGGGCTGCCGCACCTCGCCGCGTCTTACGGCGTGCCGGTGGTGGCGCTCTTCGGGCCCACCGATCCCGCCCAGTGGCATCCTTGGAAAACGGCCGGCGTGACCGTCCAGGCGCCGCGGGGCGGCCGTTCGATGGCCGACATCGGCGTCGAGGAGGTGATCGCCGCCGCGTCGCGCCTGCTCGGCACGCGGGCCCTCCCGGGCAAGCCGCGCGCGTGGCATTCCATGGAAGCCCGAAGCGCGAGCGAGGGAGTGGTTGCAGGCGACGGCTCGGCCATCCTGGCCGCCCTTCGCTCACGCAGCTACGGTTCTCATCCAGCCGCCGCGGTGCCGGCCAGATAGCCGCTCGACCAGGC
>JBJTSM010000309.1:0-7709 GCA_046076685.1 Planctomycetia bacterium
CTCCCGGGCGGATGCCGCATCTCCGGCGAGCACCGCCGCGAACAGCCTGCCGATCGACGCCTTGCCGCCAGGCCGGCGCCGGCCCGGCACGCGCCGGCCGCCGTGCAGGCGGGCCGACAGGAGCCAGAGCGTTTCACTCGCCTGCACCGCGGCCTCGATCATCTGTTCGGCCGCGGCATCGCGGTGCCAGCGGAGCTTGTCGAAGTCGGTGCGTGACATGCCCGGAGGCGGTGTCGCGTCGCGTGCGACCACCGTGGCGGCCGCCCGCACAAGCGCGCGACGCAGGCGGCGCAACGCATGCCGCCATCCCGCCACCGAATCGATCTCGGCCTGCGCCGGCCGGGAACCCGCGGCCGCATCGATCGTGCACCAGGCCACGACGGCGTCCGCCAGCAGCCGGAACACGCCGGTCATGAACTCGGCCGCATCCTCGATGGCGGCCACCCCCGCCAGCGTCGCTGTTTCCCCTCCCCCGATGTCGAGCATGCCGCCATCGACACCGTCGTCGGTGGAATCCCGCCAGACCATCGACTCATAGGCCGACGACACGCTTTCCTCGCCGGCCTCTCCCTCGTCACCCTGATCGAACATGGTGTCGTCGTCCGCCGTCTCGAGGCCGTCGGCCTCGCGGTCCGCGCGGCTGCCTTCCCCCGGTTCCCGGCCGGTCGCGGCGGCCTCGATGACGTCGGCCACACCGCTGGTATTCGCCTCGACAAGTTCGATGAACCGGCGCACACGGGATCTTCCCGCCTCCGATCGGTCGGCACAGGCCCGGTCCAGCCACCGCCCGGCCTCCGCCAGCCACACGCTGCCGGAGCGGCCGATCGCCGGTCCCTCGAGCAACGACGCCCAGTGCACGAGCAGCCCGAGCGCTCCATCGAGATCCCCCTCGTGCAGCAGGCACTCGGTGGCCCGCTCGTGTGTTTCCGGCGAGGAGAAGGATGCCACCTCCTGCCGCCAGAATCCGGGCGGGGGCGGCAGGGGCGCCGTTTCGCGCCGCCGCGACAGGGCCGCGATCACCTCGCGGGCCGAGTCGCGGACCTCGCGGCCCGACAGATGCGTCACCCCCGACACGGTCGTGGTCGCGAACCGATCCCACCAGTTCCCGAGCTTCTCGACCGCCGCCGCCGCCCGATCCGCCGCCGCCGCCGCTCCATCGAGTCCGGCCTGCCGCCACACTCCCGCGTAGCCGTCCAGGATCGATCCGGTGATCGAGACGAGGTCGTCCACGCGTGGATCGGTGAGACTTTCCCCACCTGCTTCGTGAAGCGGAAACTGGCCACCGAGGCCGAGAATGTTCCACGGGTCGACCACCGCGCCGCAGTCCACCGCCCGCATCAGCAGATCCCTGGCGGCATCGAGTTGATCGAGCGCCCCGGCGAAGGAGGTCTGGTTCGGGGCGGCACACGCACGCAGGGCCCGCCGCGCCCCGACGACATGGCTCGTGATCCGCGCCGCCATGCGGGCCGATGCCGCGGGCACCATGCCGGCCATCCGCTCGGCGGCCTCCGCGCGGCCCAGCCGCGCCAGGACGGCGGCCAGCGACACGCTCTCGACCTGCCGCGCCCGGCGGCTGGCAAGCAGGCTGTTGATGTGCCGCCGCACGCCGCCGAACGGCTGTCGCAGCCGACTGGCCTCCTCGTCGAGCAACTGCCGGTGATCGGCCGGAAGCTGGGTCATCAACCAGCGGTAGAACTCGTCGCGATACCCGGCGATCCGCGGTAGCAGATCCGCCAACGGCAGGCTCGCGGAGGCGGCCCCCGGCCCGTGGCCGGAGAGCCCGGAGGCCATCAGGATCACGCCCGCCAGCACCGCCGCCGACTCGCGTCGCAGCTGGTTCTGCCGCTCGATCGACCGATCGTCCGATGACTCGACCGCCGCTTCGGCCCACGACAGGATGCCGTCGAGCGTGGCCTGCTGCACGACCATGCGGCGATAAAAGCCCTGCCCGTCGATGCGGGCGGGATCCCAGAGCCCGAAGAGATAGTTGGGACGGCTCGCCGCAGGGTGGAGAAAATCGAACGCCCGCGGATCGACGGCCAGTTCCTCGAGCAGGTCGAGGTCGAAGTCGGCCTGACGCAGCAGCGGCGCCGGCGCCCGCCCCAGGATCGCCACCGCCTCGGCCACGAGATCGCGGTAACGACCATGCGCGGCCCCGACGCCGTTGATGAAGAGCGGAATCGGCCGGACGCGCTCGTGCGGATAGGGCTCCGAGAGGCGGCCGTTTTCGAGCACGGCCACCGGTCGCCAGCCCACGTAGTCGTTGAGCCTGCCGATCGCCTGCTGCACGACCGCGTCCGGCGGCTCGCCCGTCGGGTCGGCGGCCAGGATGGCCTGCGCGGCCGCCATCAGGAAGAAAGGCCGCTCGAGCCCTCCCGGCGGCTGATGTTCGAGCAGGTCGCCATGGAAGGCACGGTAAGCCGGCAGCAGACGCGTGAAGAGCAGGTCGAGCACCGCCCTGGCCTGACGGGCGTCGCGGAATGCCGCCTCGGTCGTCGCCAACTCGTCGAGCCGCCCGGATACGAGCCTCGCCACGCGGGCGGCGGCATCGGGCGGCTCGACAACGGTGCCGCCGGGGATGGCGGCGCCGGCTCCGCCACGCCCGTCCCCTTCCACGGCCGCGAACAGGTCGTTCATCGCCCGCCAGACGGCCGGATCGAAGGCCCCCGACGAGAAGTTCAGATACCCCAGCAGAACCGCGGCGGGATCGTTCGACCGGGCCCGTTTCGGGTCCTCCGGCGCGGGTCGGGAATCGGTCGGAACATCCTGCCGCATCGGCACGGTGCCTCGTATTGGTTCGCGGACGGACCGACGGCTGGCGGCCGCAATCGTCCCTTGGGGAGACCTGTGATCGTATCATTTTTGTGGGCCCGATTTCGTGGGCTAAGCTTGCAGGACGGGAGGCCGGGCCGCCGCCTTCCCGAGCCGCTTCGCCCCAGCCCTCGGGCCCTCCGCCTATGTTCGCCGCCGCACGCATGCCAGCCAGGGTTCTCCTCGGTCTTCTCGTTTGCGTGCCGGCGTGCGCGGCCGTATTGGTGGCCCCCGCGACGGCAAGCGGCCAGACCTGCCTCGCCGGGACGGCCGGCGACGAATTCACGGCCGATCGGGCCGGGCTGACCCGGGAATGGATCGTGCAGCTTCCGCACCTCCCCGGCGGCTGGCGGCTGGATCAGGTGGTCGTGGGAGATGGTCTGGTGGTGGCCCAGACCAGCGACGGCACCGTGCACGCGATCCAATCGGCCCCCTGGGGCGACGCCATGCCACCGGCGGGCTCGCCGCGGAACGGCTCGTTGCTCTGGTCGCAGCCGGTCGGCTCGCGCGACGGCGTGACCACGCGGGCGGGTATCGGCCCCGATCTGGTGGCCGTGGCCCACGAGCGCGGCATCACCGGACTGGAGCGGACGACCGGCCACGTCCGCTGGCACGAGACCTTCGGCCAATGCGCGTCGGCGGGAACGGCGGTGATCGGCAACTGGGTCTATGCCCCCACGTCGGCCGGCTCGATCAGCCGCTTCGCCGCGCATCCCCTGCGCCACGCGATCGACGTCGCGAAGCCGGACGACAAGGCCGCGGCCCAGAAGAAGCCCGTCGCCAAAACGGCCAAGAAGAAGCCAAAGGCCGCCTGGCAGGAGAAGGAGAGTCTCGAGCCGATCGCCATCCATGACGGCGGCAGCGACCATGTCGACACCACGCCCCTGCCGCTCGGGCGTGGCGTACTCTGGTGCACGTCGGACGGTCTGCTCGTCACCCTGCAGCCCGGCGAACTGGAGTGGAAGCGGCTCGAGTTCTCGCTCGTGAATCCCCCCGCCGGCGCCCCCGTGACCCGGGAACGCAGCATCTTCGCCGCCACCACGACGGGCGACCTGGCCCGCGTCGATCTCCCCGCCACGCTGCGGGAACTGCAGCTCGTCTGGCATGCCGTGCTGCCCGGACCGGCCGTCTCGGGCCCGTTTTTGTCGGGCGACACGGTCGTGGTGTCGCTCGGCGACCTGGGCATCGTCGCCTATTCCGCCGAGACGGGAGAGCAGTTGTGGCAGACCTGCCTGACCGGAAACATCCTCGCGGTCGGCGGCGGCCGGATTTGGTTCGTGGACGAAAGAGGGCTCTTGTCCGCGCTCGATCTCACCGACGGCTCGCCCCGCGAGCGGCTCTGCCTGGGGCCGTTCACGATGCACGTGGTCAACAACCGCTCCGACCGGCTGATCCTGGCATCGGCATCGGGCATGGTCGTCTGCCTCGCCCCGCGCGGCCCGCAAGGCACCCCCACCCCGGCTGATGCGGGGACAGACGCGGCCGCTACCGGCCCCGCTGCACCGGCACCCGCGCCTTCGGATCCTGCCGCCACGCCTCGACCATGAGCGCGTAGAGGTCCCGGTCGTAGCGAAGAAGCCGGTGCGGATCCTGGAAGAAACACTCGGTCGCGACCGCGAAAAATTCCCCCGCTCCCTCGGCGGCGTAGTCGTCGAACGCGACGAACCGTCCCTCGTCGAGCGCCTCGGCGAACCGCTCCCGGCACGCCGCGATCCTGCCGACCCACGACCGCCGCGCGGCCGCTGATTCGAGCGGCGGCACGCCGTCGATCTCGCCGTCGAGCAGGTCGATGGCATGGGCGCACTCGTGAATCACCACGCTGCGAGGCCCATCCCGCAGCCGTCCTCCCTCCACGACCCGCGGCCAGGAGAGCACCATGCTGCCGCCGTTCCACGTCTCGCCCAGACGCGGCTCCTGCCACTCCAGTTCGCCCCCGCCATCCAGCGGCGTCGATCTCGGCACGAGGTAATCGCCCGGGTAGACGAGCACCGATTGGAGCCGGTCGTAATATTCGTCGGGCATGCCCAGCACGATCAACCCGGCCTGCGCCGCGATCGACAGGCGGACCTCGTCGTCGATCCCCATGCCGCGGCAGCCCTCGAATCGTTTTTCGGCGATGAACACCGCCACCCAGGCCCGCAGCCGCTCCCGCTCCCCGTCGTCGAGCCAGTGCAGATGCCGCACGTTCCGGGCGAGGATGTCGGTCCACTCGGGCGGCCACGGCCGTTCGCGGATCGAGCGGCGTCGTCGAGACCGCAGCCAGCCGAGCATGACGAAAACCTTGGCGACAACCGGAACGTGGCCCCGACCGGCGGCACAGACGGAAACCGGCTCAGGGTCGCAGCGGCATCCGTCGGAAAAACAGGTCGAGGGCCAGGATCAGGCAGCCGGCCGACACGGCGATGAACGACAACAGCAGCATCACCGTGTAGACGTTCATCGGCGGGCGGCGGGAGTCGGAGGGGGAGTCGTCTGCCATGGCGTTCGCACTGGTTTGGGGGTCGGATGGCGGCCGCGTCGAGCCTCGGATGCAAGCCCCTGCTGGAAGCCCCGGATCCGGATCAGGCCTTGAGCCGGGTGGTGACCTTGTCGCCCCGCTGGACGATGCCGCGCGAGAATTCCCGCACGAGCACCGCGACGGCACGGTCGGGCTTCACGCTCTTCACGATCGCCCGGCCCAGATACTCGCCGTCGCGATAGACCTCGATCTGGTGGCCGGTCTGCAGGCCGTCGTCGAAGCCCAGCGACACCTCGATGGAATCGTCGGCCACGGCCATCACGACGCCCTGGATCGTCGGCACGCGGTCTTTCGGCTGGCTGTCGAGGGTGAGCCCATTCTGCTTGAGGAGCAGCCGCGCCTGTGCCACCTGCTTTTCGAGCTGCGACTTCCGCTCGTTGGCGATCTCGAGAAACGACTCCTTCTCGTGCAGTTGGGCGGCGAGTTCCGCGGCCCGGTTCACCTGCGAGTCGACCTTCTGCTGCCGCTCGCGGATGTCGGCCTGCAGTTTCTCGACGTCCTTGCGGGCCTGGGTGAGGTCGTTCTCGACGGTCGCCAGTTCCGCGATCTTCTCCTGCATCTCCGTCAGCTTCTTGTCGCCGGCGTCTTTGAGGCTCTTGAGCTGCTTGTCCTTCTCGATGAGCGCCTGCTGAAACTTGGCGATTACCTGATCGCGGGCCGCCTCCGAATCGGCGACGTTCTTCGTGAGCCGCGTGATCTCCGCGTTCAGGCTCGCCTCTTCCTCCTTGAGATCCTTCAGTTGCTGCTTCGTCTTCTCGGCGATTTCCTGCCAGTTGACGTGCGAGGAGTAGATGGCGACGGCGAAGCTCATGAGCATCAGGCTCATGACGAACACCGCGAAGATGAAGATCTTGCCGATGACGTTTTTCATGGTCGAACCACCCGCGGACGCGAACAGCGGATACCCGGCCGGGCGGCATGTCGCCGCCTCCCGCCCGTTCTCTTTCAGCCTACGGGTTCTTCGGCAGCCGGGTCAACGCGCCTGTAGCCGCCTCCGGCCCGGCCATCCAGACAGCAGTGCAACCGCTGCAACCGCCACACACGCCCCCAGCGGCAGGCTCCCCCACCTGAGCCACGGGCTCGGGCGGCCATCGGTCCTGACCCGCACCCGGAGCGTCCCGGTGGCCCGTCGCGGCCCCCGCGCCAGGAGCCTTCCCGAACCGTCGATCGAGGCCGAAAAACCGGTGTTGGCCGCGATCAGGAGCGGCGTCCGCACCTCGACCGCCCGGAAGATGGCCGCCGTGAGGTGCATGTCGAGTTCGCTCGATCCCCAAAACCACCCGTCGTTGGTGAGGTTGACGATTACGTCGGGCCTTCCGCCCTGCCGGTGCAGGTCGAGCACCATCGCTCGTACCGCCTCCGGCAGCGCCGTCTCGTAGCAGATGTTCACCGCCACCCGCCGGCCTGCGATCGTCACCGCCACGGGCTGCGTGCCGGCCGTCAAGCCTGCCGGCAGCGGCGTGAGCCGGTAGAGCCACGGAAACCGTTCGGCCAGCGGGATGTATTCGCCGAACATCACCGGATGCTGCTTGCTGTAGCACGCCAACGGCATGCCCTCGGGATCGAGAAACAGCCCGCAGTTGTAGTTCCGCGCGCCCGACGCCGCGCGGGGCGTGACCACCTGCTTGTCGAGGCCGACCAGCCAGTGCGTGTCATAACGCCTGGCAAACGCCGCCAGCAGGTGCAGCCGCTCCTGCTCGAGCGCGCGGCGACAGGCCGCCTGCCGGTCGGCGGCCGATGCGGCGGGCTGGCCGCCGGCGGCGGAGCCGTCGAGCGTGCGCTCGACCACGTCATCCGGCAGCACCTCGTCGGGGTCGATTTCCAACAGCCCCCACCGCCACATCGTCTCGGGCCAGGCGATCAGGTCGGGCCGATTCGTGCCATCCGCGTCGAGCGCGGCCACCGTCAGCTGGTCGTAATGCCGTACGACGTCGCCGGCGGCGGCGGGATCGTGCTTGAGTTCGGTGTCGATCGAACCCTGGACGAGGAGCACGTCGAGTCCAGGGCCATCCGGCTCCGGTTCCTCTCGCAGCCGCCAGCTGCCGTAGCCGAGGGCGGCGAGGAGCACGGCTGCGGCCGCGGCTGCCGACCCCGCCGCGTGAAGGCGCTGCCGGCGCCCGCGGGCCTCGATCGCGACGGCCACCGCGGCGGACACCGTCATCACCACGCCACCCACGCCCACCGCCCCCAGGCAGTCGGCCAGTTGGATGAGCGCGGTCCACCGCCACTGCGTGTGGCCCAGCGCCCCGAACGTGAACCCCCCGAGCACCCAGCCGCGCAGCTGCTCGCAGGCCATCCAGGCCAGTGGCGCCGCCGCCACGAGCGGCCACTTCCACCCGTGCACGAGCCGGCGGGCGATCGCCACGAAGAGCGGCACGTA
>JBJTSM010000310.1:0-14640 GCA_046076685.1 Planctomycetia bacterium
CGTCGCTGCCGAAGCCGGTCGACGTCTTCACCATGTCGGCCCCCGCCTCCTCGGCGAGCCGGCAGGCTCGGGTCACCTGTTCAAGCGAAAGGTAGCAGGTCTCGAGGATCACCTTCACGAGCACCCCGCTCGGCTTGGCCACGGCGACGACCGCCGCGATGTCGTCGCGGACGTCGTCGTGGCGGCCCGAGAGAAACGCCCCGATCTGCATCACCATATCGAGCTCGCGGGCCCCGTGCTCGATCGCGAGCCGGGCCTCGGCCACCTTCACGGCCGCAAGCTGGCCGCCGTGCGGAAAGCCGATCACGCTGGCGACCACGACGTCGCTCCCGGCAAGCAAACCAGCCGCGGCGCCGACATCGACCGATCGCACGCAGAGGCAGCCCACGCCCCGTGCCCGGCACATGGCGGCCGCCTCCGCGAGATCGCGGTCGGTCGCCGTGGGCTTGAGCACGGCATGGTCGAGACACCTGGCGACGGAGGCGACGGTGTGGCGGGGCATCGCGGCATGATAGCCGGTCTTACCCGCCAAACACGGCGGGATTCACAGATGCGGCCGCTCCGCTGCCCGCTAACCTTCGCCCAGAAAATTCGGCCGCAGCCGGTAGCTGCCGGAATCGAGCCGCTTGAGGATGCCGATGAGCTGGCCCGAGGCGTCGAGGGCGGCGATGGCGGGCCCGGGCGTGTCGGGCACCTGCATGAGCCCGCCACGCACCGCGCTTGCCAGCTCATCGTCGACGAGCACGGTCTGCGGGAGATGGGCGACGGCGGCCGCGGCGGGCAGGAGCGCCGCCCGGGCCGTGTCGGACGTGACCGCATCGAGGGCGAGGCAGACGCCGCGGGCAAACGGGCCGACGGCGGTTCGCACGAGCGACTCCATCACCGCCCGCGTGCCGAGGCTCTCGGCCAGGTCGCGGCCGATCGCCCGGATGAAGGTGCCCGACGAGCACTCGATCTCGGCCGCCAGCCGCGGCCACTCGTAGCCCGTGATCGCGAGCCGCTCGATCCGCACGGGCTTTGCTTCGAGCACGATCGGCCGGCCCTTCCGCGCGAGCCTGTACGCCCGCTTGCCGTCGACGTGCACCGCGGAATAGTCGCAGGGCCGCTGGAGGATGTCGCCGCGAAAGGCGGCGGCGGCGGCCTCGATCTCCGCGGCCGACGGGCGGACGGGATCCGTCTCCTCCTCGACCGGCGTCTCGAGATCGTCCGACGGGCTCGAACGTCCGAACAGAAACGTGGCGGCATACCGCTTCGGCAGCTCGTGCAGGTAGTCGACGAGCTTCGTCGCATGCCCCACGCAGACGACGACCACTCCGCTGGCGAGCGGATCGAGCGTGCCGGCATGGCCGACCGCCTTCAGGCCGAGGGCCCGCGCGACCACGTCGACGACGTGCCGCGACGTCACCCCCACGGGCTTGTCAACCGGGATCACACCCGTGAATGGGAAACGCATACAGCTCCGCGATCTCCTGGGAACTCCGGCCGGCCACCCGCAGCCGCTCGCGCAGCCGCGGCGAATCGTCCACCGCTCCCGCCACGAGCCGGTCGAACTTGAGGTCCACGACCGCGGCCGTGCGGGCCGCGTCGGACCGCGCATGGCCGAGCGGATACCGCACGAGGCCGCCGCCGAGGAGCCCAAGCGCCTCGTGCTCGATCTCCACGCTCGTGGGGATGCCGTCGGGATAGAGGGCGTCGTATGCGGGGCCGCCATGCTCGATCACGATGCGGTCGACGAGCCCGCGGATCTCGGGATCGGCGATCGCTGTGTCGGAGTAGTCGTCGGGCAGGAGCATCAGCGACTCCCAGCCGGCCGGCTCGCCCGCGAGGGCCGCATCCCGTGCCTTGAGCAGCGTCTTGGCGACTATATATGGAAGGGAGTGATCGGCCGACTGCCGGGTGGTGGGCGTCCGCTTCGCCGGGTCGGCGATGATCGAATAGGCTGGCTCGTAGATCCGCACGCGGACCGCGCGGATGCAGCCCACGTCGCGGGCCAGGTCGGGCCGGGCCGCACAGGCATCCACGATCGCCTGCAGCGCACCCGCCGACTGATGCTCGTAGAGCCCGAGCTTGAAGTGCATCGCGTGGATCGCAAAGGCGTCGCCGGAGACGCCAAGTTCCAGGTCGAACGGGCTCTGCCCGGCGGGGCAGGGCTCGTTGAGCCGATAGATCGCCAGCGGATTGCGAAACACGTCGCGGGGCCCCTGGAAGCCGGCGAGCGCCCGCCGCGTTGACATCACGGCCACCTCCGCGGAGAGCGCGGCCGATGCGCCCTTGCTGTCGGAGAGCTGATGGCCGGCCCGGATCGCTCGAAAGGGCACGTAGTGGGCGACCACCATGCCGATCGCCGACTCGATCTGCTCGACGGTGCCGCCGAGAGCCGCCGTGTAGGCCGCCGCGCAGGCCACGGCCCCGTGGTGCACGTGGTCGATCGAGTATTTCCGGAGGGCAAAGACCTCGGCCAGCCGGCCGCGGATCTCGTCGATGAGCAGCATGACGCGGAGGGTGGCATCGCCGTCGAGCCCGGCCTCGCGAGCCGCCGCGATCGCCACGCCATAGAAATCGTTGTGGCCAAACTCGCCGGCGGTGCGGCCCTTGGCGGCGTCGTAGCCGAAGTTCGTGCCGTTGGAATCCCATTCGCGGACGGCCGAGGCGTTGGCGGCAACGGCTTTTTCGACCGCGCAGGGCCGTGGGGATCCCAGGCAGATGCCGCCGGCGCTGCCGGCCGCGGGACGCGTCGCCTGCGCCTCGCGCCACAGCACGGTCGGCGCGTTGGCCCGGTGGGCGAGGGCCGACACGCCGCAGCCCACGCTGTCGAGGTGAAACCGCTCGACCAGATCGAGCGTGGCCTGGCCGACGTTCCCGCGGTTCGCGGACGATAGGAAGTCGATGCAATACCGGGCCAGGCCCGCGGCCTGGTTCTCGGTCCGCGGCAGCAGCATCGTGGTGCCGGAGCCGGGTTCGCCGGCGGAGGGGAGTGCGGTCATCGTGTCGGCGTCAGAGAGGAAAGGCTCGCGGAACAATCGTCGTCGGCGTTGGGCCGTGTCATGGCGGCCCGACCGGCGGCAGCAGTTGTACACGACCCAGGGCCATCGAAAATCCAGCCATGCCGATTGACCGAGGAAACAGGTACACTTCAAGATAGCCTCGAACTGCACTGCCGTACTGCTGGTTCGCGTTGGCCGAGGCCTCTCCTCAAATGGACTCGACGAGGTTCATGGGAAATCACGGCAAGGCGTTCTGTCCGTACCTTCCGGAACCTTGCCGAGCAGGAGTCCATAACGTGGCAACCGCGGATTCGAACCCTCGCCCTGTTTTGAGCTACGACGTCGAAGCCGGCCAGGGCGGACGAGTCGAGTTTTCCGGACCATTCAAGCCGGGGCAGAGGCTGACCGTCGTGGTGATTCCTGAGTCACCCTCGGAATTCGCCGATCTGGCCGAAGCAGCCGGATCAAGCCTGGGTTTCTGGGACAACCCGCTCGACGACGAGGACTGGAATGAACCTGAGGCAGGGTGACATCCTCCTCGTGCCGGTGCCGTTCACGGACTTATCGAGCCGCAAGCGGAGGCCCGTGATCGTCGTGTCGGCGGACGCTTATAACGCCGTCGGGCCCGACATGCTGGTCGTGGCGATGACGTCGAATCCCATCCAGACGAAGTGGTCGTTCGTGATCTCATCCGAAGACCTGGTCGACGGATTTCTCAATCGGCCCGGCACGGTTCGGGCTGACAAGATCTACACGCTCGCCCAGTCTTTCGCCGTGCGACGCTTTGGAAGCGTATCCGATCAGGTGCTGACACATGTCAGCGGACTGCTGATGGATCTTGTCGGGGCGAAAGAGTAAACGTCTGACCTCAGCCGGGTTCGCCTTTGCCGGGGAACCGTGCGGCGAGGAACGTGTGGGCGGCCTGCTGCTGGTCCTTGGGGACGACGCCGCAGATCCGCCACCGGTAGGCGATTCTCTTCAGAGGAGCCGGCGCCCGCACCATCAACTCGAGGTGGTCCGGTTCCCAGGCATACGACTCGACATGAGACCAGGGCATCACGATCTCGCCGAACCCGGCAAGAAACACCTTGGGCAGCGGGATCGGTCGCATCTGCGACTGACCAACCCTGAAGTGGTCGGCGTAGGCATCGAACGACGGGCTTCGCCGCGACATGCGCAGCTGTAGGAAGAGAAGCAGTGACAAGGCAAGCGACGGAATCGCGATACCCAGACTGAGAGCAGATGGATTGAGAATGACAAAATACTCTCTCAGCCAGACATGCGAAGGAACGTTCAGCCAAAACATCCCGATGAGAAAGAATGGCATGCTTACCACGATCGGCTCCGATCCGGCCACGATCCCAGCCCATCGCTGTCGACGCTTCACGGCTTGCCGGACGATGAAGCCGAGAAGGACGAGGCCACCGAAACAGGCGACACCGACGAGTGATTCACGGGCGGCGTCAAGATAATACCCGTGGCTTACTTCCCTGCAGGCGTTGCGCACGCTCTGAAGGCCGGCTATGCAGACCATTGCCGGCCCGAAGATGATGCCAACGCAACCCATCCAAACCGTCAATACCGCGGGTATGGCGACCAGGGACGCAGCCCGCGGCGGAAATCGGATATCGAGGCCACCTGGGAAGAATCTGTTCATTCCCCAGAGGGGCGGCGCAACTTTTCGAACGCACCGCCGCACGTACGCGAGGTACACACCGGCGGCGAGCAGCGCTAATAGCAGGCCGGCGAACAGCCGATCGAGGCCCGCAAACGACGCGGGAACCGCCGTCCCGGTCATATCGCAATACCACAACCATCGCGGCAACCATTTCAAGCCGAGAAAGACACTCCAGCCGAGCAACATTCCGGCGGCAATCGCCAAGGGCACCGTCGGCAGGCTCGCCTGCCGCCTCGTCGCCAGCGTCCATGCCGTCGCCCTGCTCAGTTTGCGTGCCATGCGGCAGGAAACGACCAGGCAGGTGACGACCACGAACAGGGAGGCGAGAAGCAAGCGCTGCAGTCGGCTTGGCAGGCCCCACAGAAATCGCCCCAGAGGCGAATACAGATTCAGGGGGAGGCAACCCCTTTCTGCGAGACGGTCGATCGAGTCAGACGAGGCCCGCTCGAGGGATGGCAGCACCACTCGTCCCGCGCCGTCGGCCAGTGCGGCGGCGGCCCGATCGGAAAGCTCCTTGACGCCGAGGCTCATGCCGCCTGCATGGCCTGCCAACACTCTCGCGTCCTCATCCGACAGGCCGTCGAGCCCTTCGAGAAAGAGGGCGTCGAGGCTCATGGCGAGCAGCCAGGCCACTCCGGGCTCGAGGCTCTTGAGCCCGCCGAGACCAAGAGTCCCTGAGTAAGAGTATGCGTTCGGTCGTGGCTGTTGCCGCTGCCGGATCAGTTCCGCGGCGGCATCCACCGACAGCGTCTTCAAGCCGTTCAGGGAGAGATCTTCGACACTCGTCAAAGCTGCGGCCACACCGGGGGTGATGCCGGTCAGATGATCGAGATTCAGCCGCCGCGGATGCTGATAGGCGTTCTTGTCCTCCAGGTCGCTGCCTGCCAGCACCGCGGCAGCTTCCGGCGTGATCTGACGCAGCTTGTTGCCGTCGAAGGAGCTGAAGGAACCGTAGGAATCCTTCCCCCGCAATTTCGCGGCAAGCTCCGCAGAGGCCAGCGACGTGAGCCCGCCGCACTGCAGATTCCCGCCGCACCCGGCCAGCGCGCGTTCGGCCTCGATCGTCATCGCGTCGAGCCCGTTGAGCGATAGCGAACTCTGATGCCTGCCCAGCACCGCCGCCACCTCGGGGCTCAGCGTCGTCAGGCCATCGAGATCGAGCGGCCGCCCCGTTGCGACGAGCTTCTCGGCCTGTTCCACCGTGAGCGAGTCGATCGGAAGGGCCGTGCTTTGCTTGGCGGTCGTTGCGCTGGCCAGCGAACCCGACAGCCGGCGGTTTTCGGATGCCAGCCTGGCATCGCTCCAATACCTCCCCACCGCAAAACAGGCCACCAGGCCGGCGACGAGGGCACCCCACCGCCAGACCTTCCAAGCGGCGGCCCAATCCCGCCGGGACGGCATCGGCTCCGCGTTCGCGGGCATTGCTGGCGCCGGCTGCGCTGGCGGCCCGTCGACCGGTGGCGATTCCCCCCGCTGCTCGCTTTCGAGCCACAGGCTGCCGAGGTCCGCCGCCACGTCCACCACCGAATGGCAACGCGGGCACCGGCCCGATCTGCCCGCAGCCCGCTGCGGCAACTTGAGGATGTTCTTGCAGGCGGGGCAGAGGAGACGCACGGTCTCGGCTTCCGGTTCGAGCGGCACGAGGTCGGCCACGGCCGCCGCCGCAAACTCGGCGCACGTGGCAAACCGCTCCGCCGGATCCTTGGCCAGCCCGCGGTGAACCGCATCACAGAGGCTCCGCGGCAGCCCCGCGACCTTCTGCTCGAGCGGCGGCACCGGCAGCGACGAGTGCTCCACGATGATGTGGGCCGTGCTGCCGGTGAACGGTTTCTCGCCCGCCAGCATCTCGTACACGGTCACGGCGAGCGCATACTGGTCGACACGGCCGTCGAGCCGCGAACGGGGCCTGAACAGCTCCGGCGCCATGTATTCGGGCGTCCCCACGGCCATCCGCGTCGCGGTGAGGGTGTGCTCCTTGGCCAGGCCCCCGGACTCATCCACCACCTTGGCGATGCCGAAATCACCCAGGAACGGCTTCAAGAAACCGTCGAGGAAGACGTTTCCGGGCTTTACGTCGCGGTGGAGCATCCCCATCGCGTGAATATGGTCGAGGGCCGCCGCCACGCCCGGCAGCCAGAAGTGAAGCATCCCGGGCGGGTTGCGCAGCGGGGTCCCGGCCTCGTCGCGCCGCCGGTAGTCGGCCAGCGATCCGCCGGGCAGAAAACGCATCACCACGAATGGAGAGCCCTCGTCCATGCCGTGATCGGTGATCGGCACGATGCTTTCGTGCGGCACCTTTTCCATCGCCGCGATCTCCCGGGCGAACCGGATCAGCGCCGCCGCATCGTTCCGTGCCTGTCGGTTCGGCATCTTCACGACCACCGGCACGCGGGCCCGGGCGTCCCACGCCCGGTAGGTGATCCCCATGCCGCCTACACCAAGTTCGGCGATCAGCCGGTAGCGACCCTCGATCAGCCGCCCGGTCGCGTCGGCCAGTTGGGCGGCCACGCCGCCCGCCACCGCCGCTCGTCCGCCTTCAGGTTCGGTGCGGGTGCCGACCTCGGGCAGGTCGCCCTGCAGACCGAAGAGCTCGGTGATGCCGCTCAGGTCGCCCGATGGATTCTCCGCGGCCGCAGGCTGCCGGTCCGGCTTCGACGAGGTCGTCTCGGGCAGATCTTCAGCAGGGGCTGTCATGGCGATCAAGCTACTCTGATTGTCCGTTCGCGGTCCATTCATGCGACCACGCGGGCCAGCCCGGCTCCGGAGATGGCCGGCGGAGGCTCACCGTTTCCGGGCCCCATCCCAAAAGACGAGAACGGATCGCCGGCGGGGCCACCGCCGTGCCAGGCGGCGATGAAAACGGCTACACTATCGCCATGAATCCCACGCAGTTGGGCCCGTACACGATCCAGTCCCGGCTCGGCCGCGGCGGCATGGGGGCGGTCTACGAGGCGTACGACACGACCACCGGCAAGACCGTCGCCGTGAAGGTGCTCGCCTCGCACCTGGCCGACGACCACGGCCTGCGGCAGCGGTTCGACGCCGAGATCGACGCGCTCAAGAACCTGCGGCATCCGGGCATCGTTCGGCTGATCGCCTTCGGTGAACAGGATGACCAGCCCTACTTCGCGATGGAGCTGGTCCGCGGCAAGAGCCTCGAGCAGACGCTGCGATCCGGCCGGCGATTCACCTGGCGGGAGACGGTCGCCATGGCGATCGAGATCACCCGGGCACTCAAGGCCGCGCACGATCAGGGCATCGTGCACCGCGACCTGAAGCCGGCCAACCTGCTCGTGATGGAGCCGCAGCCGGATACTGCGGCCGGCCAGTCCGGCTCGGCCGACGCCGCCGCGACCAACGGCGGCGACGGGATCACCGTCAAGCTGGCTGATTTCGGCATCGCCAAGCTCTTCGGCGGCGTCGGCCATACCGCCCTTGGCCACGTCGTCGGCACGGCCGAATACATGGCGCCGGAGCAGGCCGCCGGCCGGCCGGTCGATCACCGCGTCGATCTCTATGCGCTCGGACTCGTGATGTATGCGTGTCTCACGGGCGGCCCGCCCTTTCGCGGCACGCAGCTCACCGAGGTGATCGACAAGCAGAAGCGGGCGATCGCGCCGCGGGTGAAGTCGCTCGTGCGCGACGTGCCCGAGGAACTCGACGAACTGATCGCCCGGCTGCTCTCCAAGGATCCCGCCCAGCGGCCCGCCAGCGCGCTGGCGCTCGGCAGGCTCCTGCAGGCGATTCAAACCCTCCACCCGCCGACGGACGACCTCGCGGCATCGCCGCCGGCGGTTCCGGCAGCGTCACCGGCCCCGCGCGGCGGCAGCCTGCCGCCGACGGCCCTCGAACGCAGCAAGAAGCCGACACGGCTCGACGACCTGATGGCGGCGACCGGCCCAGCCATCGTGCCCGGGGAGAAGAAGCCCACGCCGGCGGCCACGCCGCGGGTCGATCTTCTGGCCCCAACTCAGGCGGTGCCCGCGGCCGCCCCACCGGCGGCCGACAATACCCGACGGCCCACCATGGGCAGCACCGCCATCACGCAAGACTTCACCGACAAGGCCGCCGCAGCCGGCGTCGCCGCAGCGGCCCCCTCGCGGCTCTCCACCGACGTCGCATCGGCGTCGACCCTCGTCGATCGAGGCCCGAGCAACCGGTTCACGACGGTCGAGCAATATGAACGCGACGCCGCCGCCCGGGAGCGACGCGAACAACGCCGCCAGCTCCTGTGGCAGATGCTCACCGCCGCCGTGGCCGCGACCATGGTAGCCTGGGGCGGATACCTGTTATTGCGGCCACATTCCGCCGACGATCTCTACGAGCGAATCGACGCGGCCGCGACCGACGAGCATGGCGACCTGCGCGACGTCCGCGACGACATCGCCGTGTTCCTGGCGAAGCACGCCTCCGATCCGCGGGCGGGCCGCGTCCGCGAGATCGGCCGCACCCTCGAGCTCGACACCCTCGAACGCCGCGCCCGCCGACGGCTGCGGAGCGACAAGGCCGTCACACCGCTCGAGCGCGACTACCGTGCCGCGATCAGCGACGAAGAGCACGGGCCGTCCGCCTGCGTGAAGGCGCTCGAGGCGATGCTGGCGGTCTATGCCAAAAGCGGCTCGACCGACGGCGGCCCGGCCGCAGGCGGCGGCGACGAGGACAGCCTCTGGCTCGATCTCGCACGGCGGCAGCTCGACCGGCTCCGCCCGCGGGCGGAGGCCGAGCGGCGGGACGACGCCAAACGCCTCGGTGAACTCCTGGCGGAGGCCGGCTCGCTCGCCGCCCGGGCCGAGATCGCCAACGACGCGGCCGCCAAGCAAAAGTTCGCCGCCCAGCGGCAGGGCATCCTCGCCAACATCGTCGAGGTGTATGCCGAGCGGCCCCATGCGGCCGAGGCCGTGGCCTTCGCGAAGCGCGAACTAGCCGCCGCCGACGCTCCCAACACCTCGCCGTCCCCTCCCGCATCCGCTCCCGTCACGACTTCTCCACCCGCAACGGACTGACACCATGAGCACCACCCCTCGGCCCGAATCCCACGAGTCCACCCGCCCAGCCCACGAAGCCCACGCCGGCCGCCGCGCCGCCAGCCGGGCCGCGTTCGCCCGGGCCCGAACGCTGATCCCGGGGGGCGTCAATTCGCCGGCCCGCGCCTTCGGCGGCGTGGGCGGCGAGCCGATCTTCTTCGCGCGGGCCCAGGGCCAGCACCTCACCGACATCGACGGCACCACCTACCTCGACTACATCGGCTCGTGGGGGCCGATGATCCTCGGCCATCGGCATCCCCGCGTGGTCGCCGCGATCGAGCGGGCGCTCGAGACCGGCACGAGCTACGGCGCCCCGACGGAGGCCGAAAGCCGGCTCGCGGAGCTGATCATCGACGCGGTGCCGGGCATCGAGAAGGTGCGGATGGTGAGCTCGGGCACCGAGGCGGCGATGAGCGCCGTGCGGCTCGCGCGGGGCTTCACCGGCCGCGACAAGCTGATCAAGTTCGCTGGCAACTACCACGGCCACGCCGACGCCCTGCTCGTGGCGGCCGGGTCGTCCGCCGCCACGCTCGGCGTGCCGAATTCACCCGGCGTGACCGCCGGCACCGCCAAGGACACGATCGTGCTCGAATACAACGAGCCCGCGCAGCTCGAAGCCGCGTTCCGGGCCCACGGCGCCGCGATCGCCGCCGTGCTCATGGAGCCGGTGGTGGGCAACATGGGTCTCGTCGTGCCGACGCGCGAGTTCCTCGAGGCCGCCCGTCGGCTTACGCAGGCGCACGGTGCGCTGCTCGTATTCGACGAGGTGATGACCGGGTTTCGGCTGTCGCTCGGCGGCGCACAGCAGATCCTGGGCATCACGCCCGACCTCACCACGCTCGGCAAGATCGTCGGCGGCGGCCTGCCGCTGGGGGCCTACGGCGGCCGTCGCGACGTGATGGACCATGTGCTCCCGGCCGGCAAGGTCTTTCAGGCGGGCACGCTCTCGGGCAACCCGCTGGCCGTGGCCGCCGGCACCGCCACACTCGAGGAGTTGCGGGACCATCCACCCTATGCCGACCTCGAGCGGCGCGGCGGCCGGCTCGAGGAGGGCTTCCGCGCGGCCGCGGCGCGGGCCGGAGTGCCGGTGTGGATCGCCCGCGTGGGCAGCATGATGACGATGTTTTTCCAGCGGGGCGAACAGCCCGTGCCGGTGACGGGCTGGCAGACCGCGTCGCAGAGCGACACCGACCGCTACGCCGCCTTCTTCTGGGGCATGATCGACCGCGGCATCTACCTGCCCTGCAGCCAGTACGAAGCCCTGTTCTTCTCGAGCATGCACACCGACGCCGACATCGAGACCACCATCGCGGCCGCCACCGACGTGATGGCGTCGATGCAACACGCGTGAAAGCCGCGTTCGCTCGGGGCCCGCATGGCCCCATCAAAGCCCCCCGCGCAAGCCGGGGGATGGCACACCGGTCGGCGCACCATCCCGGCGCTTGCGCTTCGGGCTTGTATCGGAACCCTCATAAAAGCCCCCGGCGCAAGCCGGGGGATGGCGTTTCTCGACGCGTCGCCAGTCAGCCCGAGTAGGCCGACACCGTCGGCTTGCGGACGAGGTCGTCGGCGAGCGGCCGATGCGGCCGGATGCCGAGCTTCGCGAGCTCGCCGTGATACGCCTTCACGCCCTCCTCCGCGGCCAGATCGCCATCGGCCACCGCGCGGAGACACTTCACAAACAACAACTGGTGCTCGGCCGCGTTGATCTTCCGGCCGAAGAGGGCGACGCGGGCACCGTGCCGCTTCGCCTCCTCCACGAGCCCGAAGGCGTCGTGCGTCGTGCCCGCGCCACCGCCCAAGATCCCCACGACGACCGACCGGTCGTACGCCGCCAACTGCTCCGTGACCTCGGGGCCGAGGTAGGGAATCTTCAAGAAGATCGGCCGGCCCGCCCGCGGCACGCCGGCAAGGCACCGCACGACGTGGTCGGCAAGAAACCGCGCGATGTCGCGGGGCTTCTCCCCCGCGGCCTTGCCCGGCACGCGATCGAGGGCGTTTGGAAAGAACACCTCGAGGAAGTGCCGGAAGCCGGCCCGCTCGGCCTCGAGGCGGAACTCGCGGTAGGCCGTGAGCATCGCCCGGTCGAGCACGGCATCGTCATTGAGCGTGAGCGAGAAGAGCCCGAGGTTCGCGCCGCGGGAAAAATCGGTGTGGGCCGCCTCGGCGCGGCCGTGGCGGGCCTGCGGAATCGTGGTCGTGGAGAAGGGCAGGGCGGGCTGGCGGCCGTAGCTGCCGGTGCCGGCGGCCAGCCAGATGTCGGTCGTGTCGTTCATCCGCACGGCGGGCGTGACGTGGCTCGACAGGAAAAGCCCCTCCTCGATCGCGAGCGACTCGCTCGTGCTCGCGCTCATGAGCATGATGTCGACGAGTCCCTGCCGGACGATCTCGCGGATGATGTCGCGGTAGTCGGCGATCGACCGGAACGGCCCCGTGGCCGGATTCCCGCCGGGGGCGAGCCCGGGGGCGGCCAGGCCGAAGGCCATGTCGGCGTCCTTGGCGTCGGCCAGGATGAAATCCCGGCAGCCGGGGTCGGCCACGATCCGGGCGAGCTTCAGGTCGAGCGATTTTTCGGTCGGTTTCATGTGTCTGGGGGACGCCTCGGGGTAGGGGATCCACGGGCAAATGCTACCCGAAGCGCGGCCCACGGTGGCCCGCCATGAATAGAAAACGTAAAACATTTACGAAAGAGCATAACGGCCGACGGCTACCCTGTCGCCCGAGCCTGCGGCGGGCAGCGTGTCCGCCGCGGTCCGAAACCGTCTTCATTCCCGCCGGAGCTTTCCGCCATGGCTGCTGCCTCGTACCGTTTTTCGATCGGCCCCTGGAACATCAGCCGCGGCGCCGATCCCTTCGGCCCGCCCGTGCGGCCGCAGGTGGCGTTCGACGACGTGCTCAAGACGGCGGTCAGCCTCGGCTTCGAGGGCATCCAGTTCCACGACGACGACGCCGTGCCCGACCTCGAAAACCTCGCCCCGGGCCAGATCGTGAAGGAGGCCGAGGCGATGCGGCGAAAGCTGGCCGACATGGGCCTGACGCCCGAGTTCGTCGCGCCGCGGCTCTGGGAGCATCCCAACGGCGTGGACGGCGGCTACACGAGCAACGACCCCGCGGCCCGGAAGTGGGCGATCGAGCGGTCGAAGCGGGCGGTGGACGTGGCGACGGCGCTCGGCACGGATCTCATCGTGATGTGGCCGGCCCGCGAAGGCACGGCCGTCCGCGAGAGCAAGAACCCGATCGAGGCCTCGAAGCAGATGCTCGACGCGATCAACGCCATCCTCGCCGCGAGCCCGAAGGCGCGGATCGCCATCGAGCCGAAGCCCAACGAGCCGGTCGACCATGCCTTCATCCCCACGATCGGCCACGCGCTGGCGCTCGGCGCCCGCTCGCAGGATCCCGCCCGGGTGGGCGTGCTGATCGAGTCGGCCCACGCCACCCTCGCCGGCCTGGATCCCTCCGACGAGATGGGCTTCGCCCTCGCCGCCGGCAAGCTCTGGAGCGTGCACCTCAACGACCAGAACGGCCTCAAGTTCGACCAGGACAAGGTCTTCGGCGCGGCGAATCTCCGCGGCGCCTTCGACCAGGTGCGGGTGCTCGAATCGGCCGGCTACGCGGCCACCGGCGCGTTCGTCGGCTTCGACGTGAAGGCCCAGCGGACGCAGAAGGCCGAGTCGGCCACGGCCCACCTGGCCACGAGCAAGGCGGTGTTTCTGCGGCTGGTCGAGAAGGTGCGTTCCTTCCCGGAGGCGACGGCCAGGCAGTGCATCGCGGCGCGGGATTACGAGGCGCTCGAGCGGCTCGTGCTCGAGCACCTGCTCTCGGCCTGACGGCACTGCCGTACCCCGTCCGTGCCCCATCCGTGACTGCGTTCTAGAAGCACCCGGTGCGTCCATGCCAGCCGTGCCGCTCGTCGCCGTCATCCTCGACGCCGCACGGCCGTATGACCGCCTGATCATCGCCGGCGTGGCCCGGTTCGCGCGGGAGCGGACCCGCTGGAGCCTTTACGTCGAGGAGGATCCGCTGCAGAAGCTCCCCGACCTCGCCCGCTGGCATGGCCAGGGAATCATCGCGAACTTCGACGACCGGCGGGTGGCGCGGGCGATCCGCGGGCTCGGCATCCCGGTGGTCGGCGTCGGCGGCGGCTACGGCTGGCACGACTCCGCGTCGGGCATTCCCTACATCTACACCGACAACGCCGCCATCGGCCGGCTCGGCGCCGAGCACCTCCTGGCCTGCGGCTTCGAGACCTTGGCGTTCTGCGGCTATCCCCGGACGACGACGAGCGGCTGGTCGGAGGAACGGGCGGCCGCGTTCGCCGAAGCGTGCACGAAGGCCGGCCGGCCCTGCCACACGTTCACAGGCCGGCACGGCAACGCCCGCCGCTGGGCCGACCTGCAGGGTGAGCTCGCCCGCTGGCTCACGCACCTGCCGAAGCCGCTGGGACTGATGGCCTGCAACGACCTCCGCGCCCGGCACGTGCTCGAGGCCTGCCGCACGCTCGGCCTGCGGGTGCCGCACGACGTGGCGGTGATCGGCGTCGACAACGACGAGATGATCTGCGAACTCACCGATCCGCCGCTGTCGAGCATCGATCAGGCGGCACGGAGGATCGGCTACGAGGCGGCGGCCCTGCTCGAACGGCTCATGCACGCCCGGCCGGAACCGGCGGGCCGTGGCCGGGGTGGCAAGCCGCGGCGGCCGCCGGCCACACCGGAGCGGATCGTCGTGCCGCCGATCGGGGTCGTGGCCCGCGCCTCGACCGACACGCTGGCGACGAGCGACCCGGCCGTCGTCGAAACCCTGCATGCCCTGCGGCGCACGCCCTGGATGCGGCCGGCCGTGGAGGCGCTGGCCGCGGCGGTGGGCCTCTCGCGCACCGGGCTCGAGTCGCGGTTCAAGGCGGCGGTCGGCCGGTCGATCCACGAGGAATACATCCGGCTGCGGCTCGCGGGCA
>JBJTSM010000311.1:0-2917 GCA_046076685.1 Planctomycetia bacterium
GACCACCGGCTCCATCGCGAACGGCAGGGCATGCTGCAGCTCCCGCTTGGCTGCGGCCATGATCTCGCCCAGGGCCTGCTGCGCGGCGGCCTTCACGTGCGGGGCCACGATGAATCCCATCCCGCCGCCCGACATGCCGCCAAGCATCCAGAAGCCCCAGAAGTCGTCGCCGAACCGTTCCCGCACGCGGCGGATGATCGTCTCGGTGTAGAGGTTCGTGGCGGCGGGGATGATCGTCTGGATGGGGCCGGTGAAGTTGCGGCCGGTGGCGGCGCCGATGCGGCGCATGTCGCCCGCCTCGACGGCCGCGATGATCTCGTCGAGCACGCCGGCCGCCTCCTGCCGCGCCCGCCACTCGGCCGCCGACCGCAGCAGGTATTTCTCGGTCACCATCTCGAGGATCGGGCCGACGTTCTGTGCCATGCCCCCGTGCACGAGCACGAGCGAGTCTTGGAGCGTCGAGCCGACGCGCACCGGCTCGTGCGTGGGGAGGAGCCGGCCGCGGCTCGTGCCGTGCTCCGGATCCTGCTCGGTCGCCACCACGCCGCGGATCAGCTTCGCCGCCGGCCAGACACCGCCGGAATCCTGCCAGCCCCCGCCGCTTCCCCCGAGCCACTCGCCGAGGATCGCCCGCGCGGCCACGAGCCGGCGTTCGGCCTCGGTGAGCTGGCCCGTGAGCGATCGCGCCTGGCCGGTGGCCCGCATGCAGACGGCGATGAGCGCGGCCAGGAGGTTCGTGGAGACGGCCAGCCGCGAGCCCTTGGGGATGTTGTTGACGCTGCTGACGATTTCGAGGCCGCGGCCGGGGCCGACCACCCGGGCGAGCAGATCGGCGAGGCTCGCCCCCGATCCCTCGATGCCGGGCGGCACGATGCCGGCGGCGATCACGGCGGCCTTGAGCAGCCCGAGGTAGTCGCGGGCGAAGTCAAACACCTCGGCCAGGTCGGAGATCTCGGCGGTCGTGGCGAGGTCGACGCTCGTGAGCCGCAGCACCGGGCTGTCGATCACCCGCAGGTAGGCCTCCACCGGGGGCTTGGGCGCGGCGTCGCGGCCGTGCACGCCGAGATCGATCGACACATTGAGCACCCGCGCCCCCTCGGGGTGATCCATCCCGAGAAAGAACACGTCGCTCCAGCAGGTATGCGAAAGATCCATCCGCACGGGCGTCGACTCCCGCAGCAGCGGGTAGATGCCGCTCCCGCTTCGGGCGAGCAGCTCGGGCCTGATCCGCAGGGCGTGGTCGGCCGGATGCCCCACGCGAAACATCCACTGGTTGCCCCGCAATGACCGCACGCTCTTTCGCACCTGGTTGGCGAGCGTCTGCAGGCCGAGCTCGCGGTAGGCCGACGCGAGGGCGCTCGAGATCGCATCCGACGGCCCCCGATCCCGCTGGCTCTCGAGGAACACGGCGATCGCCTCCTCGAACCGCCGGTTAAGCAGGTGCTCGTAGCCGGCGTGGGGCACGAGCGCCGCCGCGCGGCCCGCGGCGGGCAGCCTCTCGGGCAGGTGGAAGCGATGGATCGCGTAGAGGAAGAAGAGCGCCCGCACGCGGTGATAGAGGCTCTGGGTCTCCTGGCGAAACCGTTCGAGCGACTCGGCCTCGGCAAGCAGCCGCTCCGCCGTGGCGTCGCGGCAGACGGCGTCGATGGAGAGGTCGCGGACGGCCGGATCGCCCGCCGTGATGATCTCGACCAGGGAACTGGCTGGCACGGGCGCTCCCTCACTCGGCACGGGGCTGTCGGGCGAGCAGTTCGACCACAAGCGCGAGGATCTCGGCACGATCCTTGCCCGCGAGGCCGAGCGCCACCTGCGCCACGAGCAGGCCATAGGTGACGCCGAGGTTGTAGCGGCTGCCCGCCACCTCGTAGGCGAGATACCGCTCGCGGCCGGCCAGCGCCGCCAGCGCCGGGGAAAGCTGCCGCCGGCCCGCGTCGCCGAGACCGGCGAGGAGATCGAAGATGGCCGGCGTGAGCACGTGCATGCCGAAGAAGCAGAGGTAGTGGCCGGCCCGCAGCCCGGGCACGATCAGCTCCTGCTCCGCCTGCGTGGGCGTCGGCTTCTCGAGCACCGTGTCGATCTCGTAGAGGCTCCGGCTCTGCGGCACGCGACGGCCGCCGACCGCGCCGAACCACGGCAGCATGCCCTCGCGGGTCGGCTGCACCGCCGACACGCTGCACTGCTCGGCCTCGGCGACGGCGACGAGCTGCTGGCCGCAGCGGCGGAGCGTGTCGCTCACGCAGAGATGATCGCCCACGAGATGGAGGAAGGGCTCGTCGTCGACGAACTCCCGGGCCAGGCCGATCGCATGGCCGTAGCCGAGCGGCTCGGCCTGCGGGATCAGCTCGAGCCGTGAGGGGGCGGTGCCGGCCGCGGCACGGAAGGCGGCCTCGTCCCCCGGCCGCACGACGATGCCCACCTCGTGGGCCCCCGCGGCCACGGCCTCCTCGACGATGATCTCGAGCGCCGTCTTGGCGGCGCCGTCGCGATCGACGAGCCGCTGGAGCGGGAGCCGCTGCTCTTCGCGACCGGCGGCGGTGATGATGGCGCGGCGGACGTGCATGGACAAACTCCGGGGGCGTGCAAGCCTCAATCCTGCCTAGCCATCCGGCCCGACGCCAGCCCGCGGCCCCCGGCGCGCCACGCTCCCGCCCGCCCACCGTACCGACGATTCAGCCTGGAACGGTCAGGACGATGGTGACGGCCCTGCCGGCCTCCCGGACGTCGTCACGTCGTCCACCCACTTTCTGAGCGGTTCGGTCACCCGGCGCAGCAGCATCGCGGCGGCCACGGAGGCGAGAACGAGCACGACGATGTTGAACGGAAACGGAATCGTCGCCAAGGCTGGAACCGCTCCGATCAGCGATTGGTGCACCAAATAGATTTCCAGCGTGTGGCTCGCCACGAGATCGACGCCCCA
>JBJTSM010000312.1:0-3174 GCA_046076685.1 Planctomycetia bacterium
GCGCCACCGGGAAACACGATCTCGTTGGTGGCGTCCCCGATCCCCCTGGCGATCGTCCCGGGGGCTGCTCCCCCCTCCCCCCGCGCCTCACGGCCCGGTTCGTGCGTCACGCTCCCGGCGTTGCCGTAGTGGTCGGTCAGCCACGGCAGCATCGCTTCGAGCACCCGCGGGTCGAGCCGCGTGGTGGCATGGTTGTCGAGATAGATCGGCACGGAGGACGCGGCCATGACTCAAGAATACCCTGCCGGCCACGCGCCCCGCACGCCGCTACGCCACGGCACCCGAGGCGATCGCATCGAGGGCGATCTGCGACCAGGTCTCGAACCGCTCCCGGTCGGCCAGCAGTTCTTCCAGCGTCTCGAAGCCGCACTCGACGAGTTCGCTCTCGCGTGACGAGACGTCGGGCCGCTCCAGTTCCAGGAGATGCACGATGCCCAGGTGCACGCTGCCCACCGGCGTGGCGTCGTCGTTGATCAGCCCGACGCACCGCGCGGTCCAGTTGCCGTCGATCGCCACCTCCTCGGCGAGTTCGCGTCTCATGCCCGACTCATACGAGACGTCGTCGCCATGCTCGCCGTCGGTGCTGGCGATGTGACCGCCGATGCCGACCGACCGCTTTGCCCGCAGCCGCGCCTCGCTCTGGCCGCCGCCACGCGTGTAGGCGAAGTAGCGGGGCGAGCCGTCCGCGGCCCGCCACGAGAGCACGCAGTAGGGGATCAATTGCTTGAACGACGGATCCTCCTCCACGCTCGCCCGGGGCCGCCACGACGTGTGCGTGGGGTCGAGGAGCAGCGGCAGGTAGCCGGCCGTGTCGCCGCAGAACCCCTGAAAGATGCCGGCCCGCTCCAGGAGCGATCGCGGCACGACGAGGACATCTTCCTGGGGAATCGGGCTCATGGCGTTTCTCCGTGTGTTGGGTCGCACTGTTGTAGGGCGAGAAGCAGGAATCGGAAAGCCGATCTCGCCCCTACTCGATCAGCATCGCGTCGCCGTAGCTCAAAAACCGATACCGCTCCCGCACCGCCGCCTCGTAGGCGGTCGCGATGAGCCCGCGGGAGGCGAACGTGCTCACGAGCACCATCAGCGTCGTCCGCGGCATGTGAAAATTCGTCATCAGGCAGTCGACCACGCGAAACTGGAACCCGGGCTTGATGAACAGCCCGGTCTTGCCGCTCCAGGCGCCCAGCGGCGCGGCCTGCGCCGCCGTTTCCAAGGTCCGCACCGCGGTCGTGCCCACCGCGACCACCCGGCCGCCCCGCGCCTTCGCCTCCCGCACGGCCGCCACCGTCTCCGGCGGACACTCGCACCACTCGGTATGCATCGGATGATCGTCGATGCGTTCCGCCGAGATCGGCCGGAAGGTATCGAGCCCCACGTGGAGGGTGACGCTCGCCCGGCAGATGCCGGCGGCCGCGAGTTGCTCGAGCAGCGCGTCCGTGAAGTGCAGACCCGCCGTGGGAGCCGCGGCCGAGCCGGCGGCGCGGGCGAAGACGGTCTGATAGCGTTCGACGTCGTCGGCCTGCTCCGCCCCGCCGCGGATGTAGCCGGGGAGCGGCACGCGGCCCACGCGGCCGAGGATCGTCGCGAACGGCTCGCTGGAGTCGGGCACGGCCAGCCACGTGCCCCCCTCCGCGCGGCCCACGAGCGAGAGGGCCACCGTGTCGGCCCCGTCGCGGTCGGTGAGCATGACCCGTTCGCCGAGGTCCGGCCGCCCGCGTGACTGGGCCAGCAGCACCCATGCTCCGGGATGCTCGCCCCCCGCCGCGATGCGGAGGAAGAGCCCTTCCCACCTGCCGCCCGTCTTCATCCGGCGGCCGAAGAGCCGGGCGGGAACGACCCGCGTGTCGTTCACGACGAGCAGATCGCCGGCCTTGAGGATCTGCGGCAGATCGCGAACCTGCCGGTGCGCGACCGCTCCATCCGACCGCCGCACGTGCAGCAGCCGCGCCGCCGAACGATCGGCGAGCGGTTCCTGCGCGATGAGTTCCCGCGGAAGGTCGTAGTCGTAGAGATTAGCTTCAGACACGCCATCATCGTAGCGACTGCAAGAAAAACGTCGTATCGCGTGATTTTTCTTGGAGGCCGCACGTCGGGGGAGCGTAAGTGCACCGCAGCGGCCGGCTGGTAGAATCGACCGCATGGCGTCGAGCATCCATACCAGCGTCCTGCCCGCCGAGGTGATGTCGTTCCTCGCCGTGAAGCCCGGCATGCGCGTGGTCGACGGCACGCTCGGCGGCGGCGGCCACACGCGGCTCCTCGCGGAGGCGGTGGGCCCCGAGGGCCTCGTCGTCGCCATCGACCGCGACCCCGAGGCGATCGCCCGCGGAGCCCGGGAGCTGGCGGGGCTGCCGGTGCGGTTCGCCCAGGCCAACTTCTGCGACATCCCCGAGGTGCTCGACGCCCTCTCGATCGACGCGGTCGACGGCGTGCTGCTCGACATCGGCCTCTCGAGCGACCAGTTGGCCGACGAGTCGCGAGGATTTTCGTTCGACTCGGAAGGACCGCTCGACCTGCGCTTCGATCCGACGGAGGGGGAGCCCGCCTGGAAGCTCGTCAATCGGATGAAGCCCGACAACCTCGCCGACATCATCTTCGAATACGGCGAGGAGCGGTACAGCCGGCGGATCGCGCGGCGGATCGCCGCCGTGCGGGAGAAGCAGCCGATCCGGTCGGCGGCCGAGTTCGCGGCGGTGGTCCGGTCGGCGATTCCGCGGCAGACGCCGCCGCCCCGCATCCATCCGGCCACGCGCACGTTCCAGGCCCTGCGGATCGCCGTGAACCAGGAGCTCAAGAGCCTGCGGATCGCGTTGGAACGCATCCCGAAGCGGCTCGCGCCGGCAGGCCGGCTGGTGGTGATCTCGTTTCACTCGCTCGAAGACCGGCTCGTGAAGCAGGCGTTTCGCAGCCCGCAGATCTGGGAATGCCTGACGCGGTCGCCGGTCGAGGCCTCCGCCGACGAGCTCGTGCGAAACCCCCGCAGCAGGTCGGCGAAGCTGCGGGCTGCCCAGCTTGCCCCGCCCGCCACAGCCGACTGAAACGGCCAATCGACTGCAAGCAATAGCTTGGTAAACCAGGAGAGGCAGGCGAAGGGGTCGGCGACAGCTCGAGGAGCATTGGGACGCCCCGGCCCACGCGACGCCATTCCGCCGTTGGAGCGGCGGACAAAATAATGCG